>NZ_JBFRTN010000085.1:0-9811 GCF_041474095.1 Vibrio sp. 10N.222.54.A3 | reverse complement strand
TACGAGATACGAGATACGATCAGGATGTCTCTTAGTGAAATGAAGTTCAACATACTTCAACGCTAAATTGTATTGAGCTTCCCTAGAATACAGACGTAAAAAAACCGCTAGTTGCCTAGCGGTTTTTTTGGTTTAGCGAAACTTATTAAGCCAAGGCCTAAGGCATCTCGTCAAACTCTTCACCTTCTTTGTCCACTTGTGGTGGCATTAGGTGTTCACGCGTAATACCTAACTTCATAGCCAGTGCAGATGCAACGTAGATAGAAGAGTAAGTACCAACCGTAATACCCAGTAGAAGTGCAGTCGCGAAGCCGTGAATCATAGCGCCGCCCTGAACGAACAGTGCGATAACTACGAATAACGTGGTACCAGAAGTGATCAATGTACGGCTCAATGTTTGTGTGATTGAGCTGTTCAGTACTTCAGGTGCTTCACCCTTACGCATCTTACGGAAGTTCTCACGGATACGGTCGAATACAACAATGGTATCGTTGAGGGAGTAACCGACGACCGTTAGCAAGGCTGCTACGATGGTAAGGTCGACCTCAATTTGCATTAGAGAGAACACACCCAGAGTGATGATAACGTCGTGCGCCAGTGCTAATACTGCACCCGCAGCCAAACGCCATTCAAATCGCACTGATACGTAGATCAAGATACAGATAAGAGAAACTAGAATAGCAAGGCCACCCGCTTCTGTTAATTCGTCACCCACGTTAGGACCAACGAACTCGATACGACGCATTTCAACTTGCTCACCAGTACCATTCTCAATAGCAGAAAGGATTTGGTTACCAAGCGTTTCGCCCGCTACGCCATCACGTGGACGTAAACGAACCATCACATCACGAGCTGAACCGAAGTTCTGTACCGTTGCATCACCAAAGCCTTCGGCTTCTAGTGCACTACGAATATCAGGAAGGTGTGCCGGTTGTTCAAAACCAACTTCAATCAGAGTACCGCCAGTAAAATCTAGACCCCAGTTCAACGATTTCGTTGTTAGGGTGAAGATAGCAGTACCAATCATCAAGATAGAAAAAACAAAGGCAACCTTTGACCAACGCATAAAGTCGATCATTTTGTCTGCTTTTAGAATCTGAAACATATTAATTCCTAGCCTTAGATCGACAGTTTTTTAACGCGTTTGCCGCCATACATCAGGTTCACGATACAACGTGTTCCGATAATAGCTGTAAACATTGAAGTCAAGATACCGATAGACAGCGTTACCGCGAAGCCTTTGATAGCACCCGTACCCACAGCAAATAGAATGATTGCTGTTAGTAGTGTGGTGATGTTGGCATCGGCGATTGTGCTGAATGCGTTCGCGTAACCTTGGTGAATAGCTTGTTGTGGACTGCGTCCATCTCGAAGCTCTTCACGTATACGCTCAAAGATCAGAACGTTCGCATCAACCGCCATACCAACCGTTAATACGATACCGGCAATACCTGGTAGGGTCATGGTAGCCCCCGGAATCATCGACATAACACCGATAATCAACACCAAGTTAGCCATTAGCGCAACGTTCGCAATCAGACCAAAGCTACGGTAGTAAAGCAGCGTAAACAGCATTACAGCAGCCATACCCCAAACCATCGCCATGATACCCATATCGATGTTTTGCTGCCCCATAGATGGACCAATGGTACGTTCTTCTACAATCGAGATAGGCGCAATCAATGCACCAGCACGCAGTAGAAGTGCCAAGTTATGAGCTTCAGCCGTTGAATCGATACCAGTAATACGGAAGTTACGGCCTAGCGCAGATTGAATCGTCGCTTGGTTAATCACTTCTTCGTGCTTACTCAAGATAACTCGACCTTCCGGTGTTTTACGACCGCTGTCTTTGTACTCTGCAAATACCGTTGCCATTAGCTTACCGATATTCTGACGAGAGAATGCAGACATCTTGCTACCACCTTCGCTGTCTAGCGAGATGTTAACTTGAGGACGACCATATTCATCAACACTTGAGCTTGCATCAGTAATACTTGAGCCGCCTAGAATAACGCGCTTCTTAAGTACCACAGGACGACCATCACGATCTTGCTTGATTTCGCTACCCGCAGGGGCACGACCAGAAGCGGCAGCGGCTAAGTCAGCACTGCTATCCACTTCACGGAACTCAAGCGTCGCGGTAGCACCAAGAATTTCTTTAGCGCGAGCCGTGTCTTGAACACCAGGCAATTCCACTACGATACGGCTAGAGCCTTGACGTTGAACCAAAGGTTCAGCAACACCAAGTTCGTTAACACGGTTACGTAGAATGGTAATGTTTTGCTCTACCGCATAGTTGCGGATTTCTTGAAGACGAGCCTCTGTGAAGCTAGCAACCAAAGAAAAACGACCATTAGATTCAGAATCTACAAACGTCATGTCTTGGTGCTTAGATTGCAGTAGCGATTTTGCTTCAGCAAGCTGCTCGGCGTTACGTAGAATCACTTCAACCGCATCTTTACCAGATGGGCGAATTGCACGGTAACGGATTTTTTCTTCACGAAGTTCGCTACGGAACGCTTCTTCTTGTTGGCCAACCAGCTTTTGCATCGCAGCGTCCATATCCACTTCCATCAAGAAGTGAACACCACCACGTAGGTCAAGACCAAGCTTCATTGGTGCAGCACCAATAGATTCAAGCCAATCAGGAGTTGAAGCAGCTAAGTTTAAAGCAACGATTACGTCTTCATCTAATGCTTCAGTGATGACATCACGAGCACTAATTTGAGAGTCAGTATCGTTAAAGCGAACAAGAATGGAACCGTTTTCTAGAGCAACGGATTTAGTAGAAAGGTTTTCAGCTTCAAGAGCATTGGTGACAGCATCCAGCGTAGACATATCTACAGAGGCGCCGCGCGCCCCTGTAACTTGAACTGCCGGATCTTCACCGTATATATTCGGAAGTGCGTACAACGCAGCGATGGCGATAGTAAACACCACCATCAGGTACTTCCATAACGGGTAACGGTTTAGCACAGCGAGGATCCTCTAGCTGTTTATAGAGATTTCAGAGTACCTTTTGGTAGCACTGCTGTAACGAAGTCTTTCTTGATAACTACTTCGTTGTTTGCATTCAGTTCGATAGCAACGTAGTCGCTGTCTTCTGCAATCTTAGTGATCTTGCCAATTAGGCCGCCGCTTGTAAGAACTTCATCACCTTTGCCCATAGAAGACATAAGGTTCTTGTGCTCTTTAACACGCTTAGCTTGTGGACGGTAGATCATGAAGTAGAAGATCACAGCGAACATACCTAGCATGATAAGCATTTCGAAACCGCCGCCTGCTGGTGCACCTTCTGCTGCTGCGTGAGCTTGAGAAATAAACATTTAAAACATCCTCTATTTATATTTTCGTAATTGTTTGTCTAATTGGGTTGCATCCCTTTATTTTCAAGCCCCATCACTCGGAAGAGAGATAGGGCTCGCAAAAAAGAAATACTAAGATTCTTTACCTAGTGGTGGCACTTCACGCCCCATTCTTGCGTAGAACTCTGCAACGAACTCTTCAAAGCGGTCTTCATCGATAGACTGACGAATGTCTGACATTACTCGTTGGTAGAAACGCAGGTTATGAATCGTGTTCAGTCGAGCACCTAGGATTTCGTTACAACGATCCAAATGGTGTAAGTACGACTTGCTGTAGTTCTTACAAGTGTAACAGTCACACTCTGAATCTAGTGGTGTTGTATCGGTTTTATGCTTCGCATTACGGATCTTGATCACACCTTCAGTCACAAACAGGTGGCCGTTACGTGCATTTCGCGTTGGCATTACACAGTCAAACATGTCGATACCGCGACGAACACCTTCAACCAAGTCTTCCGGTTTGCCTACGCCCATTAGGTAACGTGGCTTATCTTCTGGCAGTTGAGGACATGTGTGCTCAAGAATGCGGTGCATATCTTCTTTTGGTTCGCCTACTGCTAGGCCACCTACTGCGTAACCGTCAAAACCAATTTCTGTTAGGCCTTTAACGGATACATCACGAAGGTCTTCGTACACGCCACCTTGAACGATACCGAACAGTGAGTTCGGGTTTTCAAGTTTGTCGAAGTGGTTACGTGAACGCTCAGCCCAACGAAGAGACATCTCCATTGAGTCTTTTGCTTCTTTGTGTGTCGCAGGGTAAGGCGTACACTCATCGAAGATCATTACGATGTCTGAACCTAAATCTTTTTGGATTTCCATAGACTTCTCAGCGTCCATGAAGATCTTGTCACCGTTTACAGGGTTACGGAAATGAACACCCTCTTCAGTGATTTTACGCATTGCACCTAGGCTGAATACTTGAAAGCCGCCTGAATCAGTCAGGATAGGACCGTGCCAGTTCATGAAATCGTGCAGGTCACCGTGCATTTTCATGATTTCTTGACCAGGACGTAGCCATAGGTGGAATGTGTTACCTAATAGGATTTCAGCACCTGTGTCTTTTACTTCTTCAGGTGTCATACCTTTAACAGTACCGTAAGTACCTACAGGCATGAATGCTGGGGTTTCAACGGTACCGCGTTCAAACTGAAGTTGACCACGACGTGCGCCGCTATTAGTTTTTTTAAGTTCGTATTTTAATTTCACGAAGCCTCCAATATGCCAGAGAAACAATCTGACTGTTAATTCAGAACCTTAAGCCAAACAAAAGTTCAGTCCAGTGAGCTCTATGAGGAGCGGTCGCGTATTCCTTGCGAGAGATTAGACAGACACCCTGCCCGACTCCTAGCTTACTGCTAGCACCCGTAAATTCTTATGTATATCGTTTATAACTAGCTTAAATTAGCTTGTTTTCTTATTGATGAACATGGCATCACCGTAGCTGAAGAAACGATATTCGCTCTTCACTGCGTGATCGTATGCGCCCATCACATTGTCGTAACCTGCAAATGCACTCACCAACATAATCAGCGTTGATTCTGGTAAGTGGAAATTGGTAATCAAGCAATCCACCAACTGGTATTCGTAACCAGGGAAGATAAAGATTTCAGTGTCACCAAAGAAAGGAACCAACTCTGTGCCTTTCTTCAACGCATCTTGCGCTGCACTTTCTAGTGAGCGTACTGATGTTGTACCAACAGCAATAATACGGCCGCCACGGGCTTTTGCTGCAGCTACGGCGTCAACCACTTCTTGCGGCACTTCAACGTACTCAGCATGCATGTGGTGATCGTTAATATTATCAACTTTTACTGGCTGGAACGTACCAGCACCAACATGAAGCGTCACGTAAGCAAACTCAACACCTTTTTCTTTCATGTCAGCCATTAGCTTCTCATCAAAGTGAAGGCCTGCTGTTGGCGCTGCAACCGCACCCGGCTTTTCATTATAGACAGTCTGGTAGCGCTCTTTATCTGCATCTTCATCAGGACGATCGATGTAAGGAGGCAGTGGCATGTGACCAACACTGTTAAGAATCTCTAAAACGCTTTGATCAGATGTGAAATGGATTTCGAATAACGCATCGTGACGCGCCACCATTTCAGCTTCATATTCATCGTTCTCACCAAGGAACAACTTGGTACCCGGCTTCGGTGATTTAGAACAACGAACATGCGCAAGAATGCTTTTCTCATCAAGCATACGTTCAACCAGCACTTCAAGCTTACCGCCTGATGCCTTGCGACCAAATACACGAGCTGGAATCACTCGAGTGTTATTGAAAACAACAAGATCGCCTGGCTCAACCAAGTCTAAAACGTCTTTAAACGAACCATCAGCTAGGTTACCGCTGTTGCCATCTAATTTAAGCAGGCGGCTTGCTGTACGCTCCTCTTGAGGGTAGCGAGCAATGAGTTCATCTGGTAGGTCAAAGTGAAAATCTGAAACTTGCATGTGTCTAGTCTTGTCTTAGTTGATGAGATTTGTGCCGTTGACGAATCATAAATCGTAGTTGCTGGATAATCGTTACGGTAAGTCAATCGTTACCAGAAACACATCGCAAACACGACTAAAAATTTCGCAGTGGGCTAGTATAGGCACACGAGCCGCAATAGCAAGGTTTACAGCACTGGATTATTGTAAAGAGGCGTAAAATAATGCGACTGATTCACCTCTTCAAGCTAAAGAATTAGTTGCATAAAACTCACCCAAGAATGCGTCAGATCTCAGTTATTTTTTGGATAAAAAACTATAGTAATAGCAACAAATAAAAAAGAAGGAGGTTCGTATGATCAAGGTTGAAGATATGATGACTCGCAACCCTCATACCCTATTGCGCTCACACTCACTGGCCGATGCTAAGCACATGATGGAAGCACTTGATATCCGCCATATTCCGGTCGTCGATTCCGACAGGCAACTACTAGGTGTCGTCACACAACGAGACGTTCTCGCCGCTCAAGAATCCAGCCTACAAAACATCCCACAAGCTCAATCTTTTACTCTTGCTACTCCCCTCAACGACATCATGCACAAAAGTGTTATGTCGGTAGAGCCGCGTGCAGGATTAAAAGAATCGGCTATCTACATGCAGAAACATAAAGTGGGCTGTTTACCTGTCGTAGAAAACCACGAACTAGTAGGCATTATTACAGACAGCGATTTTGTCACGATAGCGATCAATTTACTGGAGCTGCAAGAAGAAGTAGAGCCAGAAGAAGCAGAAGTAGAGTAACGCTCGGAATTGATATAAAGAAGAGCGGCCAATTCAGCCGCTCAGAGGGATTGTTGTCGCAGCGGATTATTATAGAAGCTCAGATACCACATCCGCTAATTGATGGAATGTCTCACGACGCGAAGAGCTTGGTCGCCAGACAAGGCCAATATCTCGGTAGGCCTGCTGACCAGGAGGATCGATCACAACGAGATTCTGGTTTTCCAATAAACCGTGGTCGATCGCCATTTGCGGAATAAAGGTGGTTCCTAAACCATTGGCCACCATTTGCACCAATGTGTGAAGGCTCGTCGCAGTGAACGGGTTGATCTTCTCTTTATCCGTTAACTTACAAGCCGACACAGCATGCTCGGTTAAGCAATGCTCGTTCTCCAACAAAAATACAGATTCGTCTGGCAGGTCATCGTATTTAATCGGAACGCGAATACCATCAGCTTGATTGCGACTGATCACCATCCGGAAAGGGTCTTGCCCAACAACTTGGCTTTCCATATTGTCGATATCGACAGGCAAAGCCAGAATCAGCACATCTAAGTCTCCATGACGCAGCGCAGCCAATAGGTTGGTCGTTGTGTCTTCACGTAACAGCAAATTTAATTGTGGAAAGCGCTGGTTGGCTTCCTGTACCAAATCGCACAAAAGGAACGGCGCTATAGTAGGAATACACCCGACTCGCAGCTGCCCTTGCATCGCATCCCCGTTACATAGATTTCCAAGCTCTACGAGATCTTGTCCTTTCGCTAGTAGCTCTCGACCGTGCTTGACCACCAGCTCACCTGCTTGCGTGAAAACTAGCGGGCTCTTTTTATCTTTCTTCTCATAAAGCGGGCAACCAATCAGCTCTTCTAGGTTTTGAATGCCTTTACTTAGCGTAGATTGACTGACGAAACAGCGATCTGCGGCATCACTGAAATGACGAGTTTCGTGAAGAGTAACAAGATAGTGAAGTTGCTTAAGACTTGGCCATTTATTCATGAAATTACTTTGTAATATGAGTAGGATAAGTTAGGTAAAGGTCATTCGACCTAAGGACAGGACAAAGAATAAGCTTATCGCTTTTTTCGATTAACTTAATCTATTTAATTCGCTTTTTTCTATAGTACCGATTGTACTATAGTTTGTCCCGTAGAAACGGAGCCCAAACAAAGATGTGTTGGGCCAACTAATTTTTTAGGAGATTCCAAAATGGTACTAGTAGGTCGTCAAGCCCCTGACTTTACTGCAGCAGCTGTTCTAGGTAACGGTGAGATCGTTGATAACTTCAACTTCGCAGAATTCACTAAAGGTAAGAAAGCTGTAGTTTTCTTCTACCCACTAGACTTCACTTTCGTTTGTCCTTCAGAGCTAATCGCTTTCGACAACCGTCTTGAAGATTTCCAAGCTAAAGGCGTTGAAGTAATCGGTGTTTCTATCGATTCTCAATTCTCTCACAACGCATGGCGTAACACTGCTATCGCTGATGGCGGTATCGGTCAAGTTAAATACCCTCTAGTTGCTGACGTTAAGCACGAGATCTGCAAAGCATACGATGTTGAGCACCCAGAAGCAGGCGTTGCTTTCCGTGGTTCTTTCCTAATCGACGCTGACGGCCTTGTACGTCACCAAGTAGTTAACGATCTTCCACTAGGTCGTAACATCGACGAAATGCTACGCATGGTAGACGCACTAAACTTCCACGAGAAGAACGGTGAAGTTTGTCCTGCACAATGGGAAGAAGGCAAATCAGGTATGGACGCATCTCCAAAAGGTGTTGCAGCATTCCTATCTGAGCACGCTGACGACCTAAGCAAGTAATTACCTCTTAAGCCCGAACTCAACGCGGGTTAATGGTTGGAAGATTCTCTTTAAAGAGACATAAAGCATAAGCTAATAGCGCAAAGCGCACCGCCAATCAGTTAAGAAGTAAAGTCCTATTAAAAGCCCGAAGTTAACGCTTCGGGCTTTTTGTTTTCCCCCTCCTCGCTCCCCTAGACTGACTCTTGTAATAGATAATTGAGGTAGCGATAAACCTAAACTTTACCTCTATTTTCCCTTATCCCCATCTATTCAGAATCACACCTAGATTGCTATTATTTCATCAGTATCTTTTTGAACGGATAAACACGATGAACACCGAAATTGAAGTCTGTATCGATAACTTAGAATCTCTTCATACCGCACTATCTGGTGGCGCGAATCGAATTGAGCTTTGCTCTTCATTAGCACTTGGCGGATTAACTCCAAGCTTCGGAATGATGAAACAAGCGGCAATAGTTTCGTCGGTTCCGGTCTACGCTATGATACGCCCAAGACAAGGCGACTTCATTTTCGATAACGACGATATGCTCTGTATGCTTGAAGATATTGAAGCTTGCGCAAATGCAGGATTGGATGGGGTCGTACTTGGTGTGTTAGCGCCGAACGGAAGTATTGATATGCCAAAGATGCAACAACTGGCTGACAAAGCGCACTCGTTAAAGCTTGGGATTACCTTCCACAGAGCCATCGATCAAAGCTCTGATTTCCAAGCAGCATTAGAACAAATCATTACACTTGGATGCGAAAGAGTCCTGACATCAGGGCTTGCTGCTAATGCTGAGCAAGGTATCGATGTATTGGCTGCAATGGTCAAACAAGCCGATGGACGAATTGATATCATGGCGGGGGCTGGCGTTAACGCTGCGAATGCCAAAATGATTCAAAGCGCTACCCAAGTACCTGCTCTTCACCTTTCAGGTAAATCGACAAGGCCGAGTCTAATGGAAAACAACTCAAGTACTCAAATGGGCAGTGATAATATTGATGATTATCAGATCCCAGTGACAGATGCGAGTAAGATATCTGATGTGAGAGCCGCCCTCACCGCTTAGGGCAATAGTCGCCAGCATAAATCCAGAGAACCTCGCTGACTAATCTAACTCACTGACGTATATTAGATTTAATAGCGCAGAAAATTTTCATGGATAGATATGGCTAAAGACTTATTCAGCTCTCTTGATTTAAACCTGTTACGAAGCAAAACATGTTTGGAAGAAACCAAATCCACGGCTTTCAGGCTGAAATTGGCGTGGCAAGTTATGACGGTACGAAAACGCGCTCAGGCGAAGTAGAAGAGAAAACAACACATGGTATAAGCCTAGGCGGGGCCTACGTTTACCAAGCGACACCAATGCTTGGATTACGTGCTGGTGTTGATATGAATATTTTTGAACAATCGAGTAGGAGGAGG
>NZ_JBFRTN010000084.1:0-110586 GCF_041474095.1 Vibrio sp. 10N.222.54.A3 | reverse complement strand
TTATTATTGGGATTATTTTAATACTTTCATAATAATCAGCCGATGAGAAAATAACAACTATCTCTTGCGTGTATAATATAGTAAAAATAGACAGAACCAATAATATTAAAGTTGAGCTTTTGCTAACTTTAGATATTTTATCTTTATCGCCATTCTCAATCAGTTTATACAGTCGAGGCTGCCATGAAGAGTTCCAAGCCATAACAATAACAACAATAGCCATAGACAAATTGTATGAAAATGAGTATATGCCTGTGGCTGCTGTACCTAACTGGTCATCAATAATTAGTCTATCAACTTGGGCTAATAGGCTATTGGCTAAAACATGAGGGAGTAAAGGAATTGAGAAGTATAGCGCTTCTTTTACGTATGAAAATTTAAAATTAAATGTCAATAACTGATAGAACTTAGGAGCCACATACAACAAAGACAATAGTACAATTATACTTTGTGCATATATTTTTGACAAATACTGGTTATTCGACAAATATATAGCGAAGAGAAACAATAAAATCACTTCACCTACTTTGGTAATTATATTTATCAATGAAAAATCTTTACTTTGCCTAGAAGCTTGCAAGTAACTAGTATATGTATAGAAAATTGACAGCAATGAACATATTAGAAGTACAAAAAAAATATCCCTTTCAGAAAGGTTGAATAACCCAGATAAGTAAGGTAAATAGAATGGCGATATCGATATTATTACCACCTGAATAGGTATAATAACCGCTATATTTGAGAATAGATAACTCCCAAAATCGGCATTATTTCGCATATATCGATTCGAAACAGCATTCTGTATATTGAGACTGAGAAATACAAACATAATCATTATTGCTGCATTAATCAAGGATAGCTTACCGTACTCTTCAGGAGACATAACTCGAGACAATAAAGGCAAGGATATAAAAAGAAAGCCTTTCACAAACAAGTCAGAGACAAGGTAATTTAAAAAGTCACTAATAGTTTTATTTTTCATTATTTAGACAATAAGCATTTATTTGAGCCTGATCTCTAATCGAAAAATCGACCGCTTGAACCTTTTTTTGATAGAAGTCATAATTGGACTCCAATGAGCAGGATGCACGTGCAAAGCTCATCTCATCAGATAAATCAAAAACAATACCCGTATCTGCTCTAGAAACAAGGTCTTCATAACAGCCGACATGATTACTTACAATAACAGGTAAACCATAAGAAAGAGCCTCTTCAACAACAAGCCCCCAAGGTTCAGACTTAGAAGGGAGTATAAATATATGGTGGTCTCGATAAATCCCTCCTAAATCTGCATTGTTAACATATCCAGTAAATTTTATATTACCATGACTTATGCTTTCTAATTCACTTCTTTGAGGACCATCTCCAACAATAGTCAACGACTTCCCATTGTTATTAAATTCATTAACTATAAAATCTAAGTTTTTCTCTTCTGAAATCCGACCAACATATAGATACTTATAGCTTTTTGATTTCCTATTTATTATTTCTTTCACTACACGCTTAGGTATACCAACACCATGCGTGACATGCTCTTCACCATCAAAACCAGCATGTGACAATATGTCAGATTGTAACTTACCTGAAGGGTAAGCATGTCCCATATTCCGTATAATTAATTTTTTAACCAGCCATAGCGGGCCAGTAGTTATTGTTTCTATAATACTACTTTCTAAAACGATTCCATTTTTTGACTTTTTACTTAATAACATAATGGGTATCAACTCAACTAACTCCCAACCCGGAAATATTATCTTATCAAACTTATGGTTAAAAATAACACCTAAGAATTTCAACAAACTTAATAATTTATTTCTTTTCTCATAACTTACATCGTGTAATATTTCATATTCAAATTTCATTTCCCCATCAATAAAATCAGAATTTCTAATATCAGAACTGTCTGACATAAAAATCACTTTTATATTAAGATATTTTGAAAGCTCATTATACAAATTTATCTTATAAAATGCCGGGAGGTTAGTTACAATAAGATAGTCGTAATTAGTGTTCCCCATATATCCCCCCCAACATTACATTCCATTTGTTAACAACACTAACTTCACTAAACTCTTTTATTGAATCAATTGAGTTTCTAGAAAATTCATTTCTTAACTCTTCACTTTCCATCAGTTCACTAATAGCATTAGCAAGCTTCTCTATATCACCGGTAGGTACTAACGTTCCATTTATTCCGTGTTTGATTATAGTTTTAGGCCCAGCAGGACAATCAAAACTAATACAGGGTAGTTTATGTGCTAGGGCTTCAATTAAAACCATTCCTAAACCTTCGAACCGAGAGGATAAAACAAATATACTTGAGGATTGATACTTTTCATCTATATTGGGAGTAAAAGGGAAAAGCTTCACATTATTCAAGTAATACTCTTCTATCATATTACTCAACAACTCTTCATCCTCTCCTTCACCATAAATATGTAGGTTCCAAGATCTATTATCAACTTTCTTCCATGCTGAGATTAGTAAATCGAACCCTTTTTGATGACATAGGCGACCAACAGCTATTACAGTCTTATCTTTATTCACTGATTTTAGACTATGCTTAACACTTACGATGTTTGGTATAGTATGTATCTTATTATTACCGAACCAAGAGTATTTATTTCTATCTTCGTCAGTCAAGATAACAACGCCAGAAACCCAACGATAGATAAATTTTCTAATTTTCTTAAGAAGATAGCTGGGTACATCGTATTCAAAATGTTCAATAACAACAACTTTTCTAGGAGTAAACATTGTTGCTAACAGCGCAATTACCGTCATTTTGATATCGCAAGATATAACCACATCACTACTATTTTTTCTCAAAGCTTTTCTCAAAGGGCTAGCCTTGAGCAACACATATATTAGATCAAAAAACACCCCAAACTTTCCAGTGCGATTATACATACTCTTCTCATTTCGAGGTTTCAAGTATGTTATTGGTACTTCATTAGCCTCAAATGATGATTCACTATTACTCTTATAAAGACTAATTATTGAAGTAGGCGTATGTTTGCAAAGGGCACTAGCTAAAGTCATCGTCACCTTTTCGATTCCCCCTTTAGCAGTACAATCTCCAAGTAAAAAAGCTAAATTCATTAATCCTCACTAAAAAAAAACTTATAAACGCGTTCACAGTTCTTATTATCATTGAACTTGTTTATTATGTGATTCACTTGATTACGTTTATCTGAATATTTGTCGTTACCATTTTTAATTTCAGATATTTCATCTAATAGAGCTTTCTGTGTAACAACTTTACTTCCAGGAGTCCAGGATTCGAAAGGTTCGAGAACAAAGCCGCCCCGTGATTTTTCATATTGCTCTTTATCAGGAACAAGAAAAACAATCGGTTTATTTAATATCATGAAGTCAAAGTAAATAGATGAATAATCACTAATTAAAACATCCGTCATTGACAATATATGATTTATATCTAACTCTTGTTCCTTTAAATTTTGACTTGTTACAACTCGAATGTTACTACCTAGAGTAGAATTAGTGATGCTTTTTTCTTCAAACGGGTGCAGCTTTAATAATAACAGAGTGTTATTATCAGCGAAATATCGATTAAGTAAATCCAAGTCAAAATCACTAGTACGTAAGAAGTTATGCCCTTCGATTTTAACTCCATCAGAATAGCGAGCGTCTTCTTGGTTTTCTCTGAAAGTCGGTGTATAAAACACGATTCTTTCATACTTACTTTTAATATCTTTGTAAAAGTCTGTCTTTCTAATTGAGTTATCAAAAAGATAATCATTACGAGGCTGACCAGTAACATAAACATTGTTAGCTTTTTCTCTAAAACAAGCAGATATAATTGAGCGCATAATTTCTGATGTTGCTATTCTCAAAGACGAATAATCCTCCATTCCTTGATGATCAAACTCACCTAGATAACAGATTTTTTTCATCGGCATTCCATGCCAAAGGCTAATATATATCTGATTATTAGCTCTAGTTCCTATCATCTCATTGTGAGTAGTAATTATATATTTGCTTGTTACATACAGCCAGAGTGCTTTAAATGTCCCTTTTTTCGCGATAGTTATGCCTTCCATAAATTCAGTCGAGCAATCTGAAACAATCCAGACAACATCGTATTTACACTTAACATTTAATAGGTAGTCACTAAAAGCTTTTCCATTTCCTGAAAAATCGGGGTTTGATTTAAATACAACACGCTTACTATTCTTAGGTATAATTCCACTTAAAATCCTGAACAATATTTTTATTGACTTAACAATTTTTTTTCTAATCTCAATCATTACTCATTACAACCTAAAAATAGTCGACTAAATAAATTAAAAATCAACTTGATGAAATAGCTTTTACAATTGATATTACATCATGAAGTGAGCTTTCAATTCTGTCTAACTCAGAACTTTTTAAAGTTGACAGTTTATTTTTTATTTTTGTTGTTGATATATCTTCAGTTCTCTTTAGGTAAACAACATCACAAATATCTTCCAAGAAATCAAACTCACCTTTCCAATCATCACCCATAGCAAAAATAGCAGCATCAAATTTTTTTATGTCATGAACTTTTTGATCCCAATCATTTTCAGGAAAGACTTCATCGACATACCGACAAGAAGATAATATCTCAGCTCTTTCTTCGTATGAGAAAAACGATTTTTTCCCTTTTATTTCATTAAATTCATCCGATGAGATACCTACGATTAGTCTATCTCCAAGTTCGCTCAATCTTTTAAGTAAGCGGACATGACCAACATGAAAAAGGTCATATGTGCCATATGTTATTACTGTAATCATATAATAAAGCCAAATCTTAATTTTACAGGATAGTTTAACTTTTTAGTCAACAGCCTAACCACTCTAAAGTAGACCAAAATCCCACATAGATACACTTGTCAAGTAGGTAACATTACCGATTAGAATCACATTACGCTAACTATGAGGACTTCCCTTGATACTTTTATAGTTGGCGTTGTCAAAACTACTCTTCGCAATATTTAGGAACGCTACCGCCCTTAGGTTTAGCTCCCAGAGGCAGACTCCACTAAATTCGCACAAAAACAATCAGTGCTCTTGTGATTTATAAGCCACTCATCTTAGCAAAAGGTGTGTATCAACGGCAACACAATGATTATTGACAAATCAAATAATAACTTAATGCTCGTGAAGCTTGGAGCTATATGCGGTGAGTAACCAAAATTATGATCTTCACTATGCTTATTCTGTATTCTCATTCCCTTTCTCGCTATACTCCTGACCTATAGTTTTTCGCCCAATAACGAATAAGAGTTCAAGATATGCAAGAGTTAGTTCCATTTGTTCAAGAGAATATGATTTTAGCCATCGTATGGATCGGCTTGGTTGTTGCCATCATTGCGAACGTTATCAAGACATCAAACGCAGCCTACAAAGAGATCACGGCAGCGCAAACCACACACATGATTAACCGTGAAAACGGCATTGTGGTTGATATTCGTACTAAAGATGAGTTCAAAAAGGGCCATATTACGGACGCAGTTCACATTTTGCCGTCAGACATCAAAGCAAATAGCTTTGGTAGCCTTGAAAGCCGCAAAGCAGACCCAATCATCGTAGTATGCAAGACAGGTCAAACCGCTCAAGAAAGCGCTAACCTAATGGTTAAAGCAGGTTTCGAAAACGTAAGCGTACTGAAAAGTGGCTTAGTGGCTTGGAGCGAAGCTAACTTACCTTTGGTTAAAGGTAAGAAGTAGTTCAAGGCAAAAAGTAAACTGACCTGATTACACGAATATGACTTTAAGGTTTTGTTCGGCTGATATGACGAACAAAACCTAATTATAAATTTTTAAGGACAAGAAAATGGCTGAAGCAGCACAACAAGACGCACAACAAAACTTCGCAATCCAACGCATCTTCCTAAAAGATGTATCTTTCGAAGCGCCAAACTCTCCAGACATGTTTCAAAAAGAGTGGAACCCAGATGTAAAACTGGACCTAGACACTCAAAGCCGTGAACTTGGCGAAGGCGTTTACGAAGTAATCCTACGTCTAACTGTTACAGTTAAGAACGCAGAAGACACTGCATTCCTTTGTGAAGTTCAACAAGGCGGTATCTTCTCTGCAAGCGAAATGGAAGCTGGTCAACTGGCTCATTGCCTTGGTGCATTCTGCCCGAACATCCTGTTCCCATACGCTCGTGAAACGATTTCTAGCCTAGTGGTTAAAGGTACGTTCCCACAACTGAACCTAGCACCTGTAAACTTCGATGCTTTGTTCATGAACTACCTACAGAACCAAGCTCAGCAAGCTGAAGGCGAACAGGCTTAAGTCTCAAAGTAGAACTTAACTCTAACGATTCAAGCGCTAGTTCGCTTTTAAATGCACATCGCAACTTCTGCGATGTGCATTTTTTCTTTACACTGTACTAAAGTTGAAAGCTCTTCTTATTTTAGTGGAAAGCTTTTCCAGAATTCTTCGATTTCCCTCAATATTTTTAGGTGGAAGCATGACAGACACAACTCACCCGACCAACACGACAGACGCTTACGGTAAAGACAGCGCTTACGGAAAAGAGATCGCCATGACTGTCATTGGTGCAGGTTCTTACGGAACCTCTTTAGCTATCTCTCTAGCGCGTAACGGTGCAAACGTTGTTCTTTGGGGACACGACCCTGTTCATATGGCTCGTCTTGAATCTGAGCGTGCTAATAATGAGTTCCTGCCAAATATCGACTTTCCAGAAAGCCTAATCATCGAATCCGATCTTGAGAAAGCAGTAACAGCAAGTCGTGACCTTCTCGTTGTTGTGCCTAGCCACGTGTTTGGTATTGTTCTAAACAGCCTGAAACCTTACTTAGGTACGGATTCTCGCATCTGTTGGGCGACCAAAGGCCTAGAGCCAGAAACAGGCCGCTTACTTAAAGATGTCGCGCACGATGTGCTGGGGGATGGGTACTCGCTAGCGGTTCTATCAGGGCCTACTTTTGCCAAAGAGTTAGCGATGGGCATGCCAACGGCTATCTCTGTCGCTTCACCAGATGAAGTATTCTTAGAAGAGCTGCAAGAGAAGATTCACTGCGGTAAAACATTCCGCGTATACGCAAACTCAGATTTCATCGGCATGCAACTTGGCGGCGCGGTGAAAAATGTTATCGCAATTGGCGCAGGCATGTCGGATGGCATTGGTTTTGGTGCCAATGCTCGTACTGCACTGATCACGCGTGGTTTAGCTGAAATGAGTCGCTTAGGCGCTGCACTGGGTGCACAACCCGAAACCTTTATGGGTATGGCAGGGCTGGGCGATCTAGTACTAACCTGTACTGATAACCAATCACGTAACCGTCGTTTTGGATTGGCTTTAGGTTCAGGTAAAGACGTCGATACTGCACAAGAAGAAATTGGCCAGGTGGTAGAAGGCTATCGCAACACTAAAGAAGTTTGGTTACTATCAGAACGTATGGGCGTTGAGATGCCAATTGTTGAACAAATTTACCAAGTGCTGTATCAAGGAAAGGATGCACACTTAGCTGCGCAAGATCTGCTTGCTCGAGACAAGAAGTCAGAGCGATAACATCGCTTATTAAGTCGTGGAATGAAATAGATAAAATGGATGGAAAAATGAAACACTGTGAACAACAAAAAGTTTGGCAATGCATTGTGAAGGAAGCTCGACAGCAGTCGGAGCAAGAACCTATGCTTGCGAGTTTTTACCATGCCACCATTATCAACCACGAAAGCTTAGGCGCTGCGCTTAGCTACATCCTAGCAAATAAGCTAAAAACAGCATCAATGCCAGCAATGGCAGTGCGTGAAGTGGTTGAACAAGCATTCAAGCAGGACCAATCGATTATTGATGCGGCCGCTTGTGATATTTGCGCGACGGTAAATCGAGACCCTGCGGTTGAGATGTACTCGATGCCTCTGCTTTATCTAAAAGGCTACCACGCTCTTCAAGGTTACCGAGTGGCTAACTGGTTGTGGAAGCAAGGTCGTATTGCGCTTGCCACTTACCTACAGAACCAAATTTCAGTTGCTTGCCAAGTGGATATTCACCCGGCGGCTCGTATCGGTAAAGCTATCATGCTCGACCACGCGACAGGTATTGTGATTGGTGAAACCGCTGTCGTTGAAAATGATGTATCGATTCTTCAAGACGTTACTTTAGGTGGTACGGGGAAAGAAGGTGGCGATCGTCACCCTAAGATCCGCGAAGGCGTAATGATTGGTGCTGGCGCTAAAATCCTTGGCAATATTGAAGTGGGTGAAGGCGCGAAGATTGGTTCTTGCTCTGTGGTTTTGCAAGCCGTACCACCTCATACAACAGTCGCTGGGGTTCCTGCAAAAATTGTAGGCAAACCAAAAACCGATAAACCATCTTTAGATATGGACCAAGGGTTCAATGGTCGCTCTCAGAACTTCATCCATGGTGATGGGATATAAACGTCAGTAACGGGATACGAGTATCGAGATGAGAAGAGCTTAAAAGCAGATTCGGGATGCGCGTAACCGAGATACCAAGAACTTAAAAGCAGATGTGGATTCGATTCAGCGAAATTCGAACAATTAAGAGCAGATGAATACAACTAAATGACGATAATGATGAAACAAATTCGAGCCATTAGCCGGACTCTTTTGATATCTGCCAGCCTTTGCGCTGCTTTTCTAGCTACATCGTCATTTGCCGCCTCTCAGGGGGAACTGAAAGGCGTATCGAGCGAAATATCTCGCCAACAAAAAAATCTTTCCTCACAGCAGAAAAAACTCGACAGCTTGCAAGCAAACCTCAAGAAACAAGAGCTATCCATCGCTTCGCTTGAAAAAGCGATTCTAGACAGTAAAAAGCAACTCAATACCGCTAATGCTAATATTGCTAACTTAGACACCAAGATTAAAGCGCTTACGGCTCAGAAAAAAATCCATACCGACAAATTAGAACAACTGATTCAGACTTACTACATGACAAGTCGAGCTAAAGCGTCTTCTCACATCCTCAACACTGGCGTGGAAGAAGATCGCATCAGTCACTATTACCAGCACCTTGCCAAAGCGCGCTCCGCAACAATCAAAACGATTGAACAGACGCAACTTGAATTAGAAGAAAGCCACAAACAGCGTCAACTTGAGCAAGAACAGATAGCAACACTGCTAAAACAGCAAACCACCAAGCGCGATACGTTAGCCAAAACTCAAACGCAGCGTAAGAAAACCGTTGGCAGCATCAAGAAAAACATCTCGGGTGACAAGAATTACTTGGCAGAGCTTCAACGCAATGAAACTCGCTTAAAAGCTGAAATAGCGAAAGCAGAGAAAGCGGCTCGAGAACGACGTAATGCAGTCCCGATGGATGGCCTAGCAAAACGTAAAGGTAAGCTGCCTTGGCCGATCAAAGATAAAGTTCTACATAACTACGGTTCACGTCAAACGGGGCAAATTAACTGGAAAGGCATGGTGATAAACGCCAAGTACGGTCAGCAGGTAAAATCGGTTTACTCTGGCACGGTGGTATTTGCAGAGTATCTGCGTGGCTATGGATTAGTGGTGCTACTTGACCACGGTAAAGGTGATATGACGCTCTACGGCTTTAACCAAGCACTTTTAAAGAAAGAAGGTGACAAGGTTAAAGCTGGCGAAGCGATTGCGCTTGCTGGTGACACTGGCGGCCAAACGCGCCCTTCACTGTACTTTGAGATTCGCAGAAACAGCCAAGCCCAAAACCCGAAGAGTTGGTTAGTTCGATAAAGAGCAGATACGGGATGCGAGTATCTTTCTTCGAATCCCGTATACCGCTTACTCGTCTCTTTCTATTTAGAGTTCAACGCCCTTACACCATCTTCTAATAATGTCAGCTGTTCAAAACCTTGCGCGGTCGCAATTGGTTTAACGGTCGCTATCATCTGCAGCATACCTTGATGAACCACCTGTTCCGTTATTTGCGCTTTTGGAGACATTGCTGATTGGTAAGCCAACCAACCCGATGCAATCAAGTGAAGAGAAGTCACCATCGACTTCATTTCTGCATCTGTTGCCTTGAGCAAGTTCAACTCAACAAAAGCTCTCATAATATCGACAAGGTTAGTTTGCAACCTTTCTTGCACAGCCATGTAATCGAGGTGAAGCTGCTCATCACGAGACAAAATTTCAGGGAGGTTTGCGTAGAAAAATCGGTACTTCCACATCAAAGTGAATATAGAATCTAAGTAAGTCTTTAGTAACGTCAGGCTTTCTTGTTGGCCTTGAATCGGTGTGAACCTTTCAAGTAACTCTGTCGAATAGAGAGTAAAGATGTCACGGACAATTTCTTGCTTGTTACGAAAGTGGTAGTAGAGGTTACCAGGGCTGATCTCGATGTGGTCAGCAATATGATTAGTCGTAATACTACGCTCACCATGCTCGTTAAAAAGCTCTAAAGCAGCGTAAACAATCTTGTCACGTGTTTTCATTATTTATTAGTATCCCTATCCGTTTAGTGGTTCAGTATATCGCCACTAAACAGATAGATCGAGCTGTTAACATCTGGTCTAATTAGCACTAGCTAAAATAGAACCAAATCAATCACTACCAAACAGATCTCGTGTGTAAACCTTGTCTGCTACGTCTGCGATCTCTTCTACCATTCGATTAGAAACAATCACATCGGACACCGCTTTGAACTCAGCAAGATCAGAATAGACTTTCGAGTTAAAGAAGTGCTCTTCTTTCAATACCGGTTCAAACACAACAACTTCGATACCTTTAGCTTTCAAGCGCTTCATGATCCCTTGAATTGAAGAAGCACGGAAGTTGTCCGAGCCTGCCTTCATGATCAAGCGATAGATGCCGACCACTTTAGGAGAACGCTTGATAATTGAATCCGCAATAAAATCTTTGCGGGTACGGTTTGCATCAACAATCGCACCCACAATGTTGTTTGGTACATCTTGATAGTTTGCTAATAGTTGCTTGGTGTCTTTTGGTAAGCAGTAACCACCGTAACCAAATGAAGGGTTGTTGTAATGATTGCCGATACGAGGGTCTAAGCCAACACCTTCTATGATCTGACGAGAATCCAAGCCATGCGCTTCCGCGTAAGAATCAAGCTCATTGAAATAAGAAACTCGCATCGCTAGATAAGTATTTGAGAATAACTTTACTGCTTCTGCTTCCGTTGAGTGAGTAAACAGTACGTCGATGTTTTCTTTTTCCGCACCTTCCACAAGAAGATTCGCAAACACTTTAGCGCGTTCAGAACATTCACCAACGATAATACGTGATGGGTGTAGGTTATCGTACAGGGCTTTGCCTTCGCGCAAAAACTCCGGTGAGAACATAACGTTTTCACAGTTCAGCTCTTGCTTAACACGCTCAGTATAACCAACAGGGACCGTTGATTTGATCACCATAACAGCATTTGGATTGATATCCATGACGTCTTTAATGACCGATTCTACAGAGCTGGTATCAAAGTAATTATTTTTTGGATCATAATCGGTTGGTGTAGCAATGATGACAAACTCAGCATCTTTGTAAGCCGCTTTATCTGTTGTCGCCCTGAAATTCAGCGCCTTATTTGATAGAAAGTGCTCAATCTCATTATCTACAATCGGTGACTGCTTATTATTCAGCATTGTCACTTTTTCATCGATGATATCTACCGCGACTACTTCATGATGTTGTGCTAACAGCATTGCGTTTGATAGACCCACATACCCAGTACCGGCTACTGCAATCTTCATGATAATACCTATAGTTTTGAGTAATTAACTCAACATAATTTATAACTTAGCTTGCCGTATCATACTCTGGTTGGGGAATTATTCCACTAGCCCGCTTTATCCATTCCTTGCTATACTCGTGACAGTTTTGTATTCAAAAGAGTTAGAAATTATGATTATCGTAACTGGTGGTGCTGGCATGATTGGCAGCAATATTGTTAAGGCGCTTAATGAAGCGGGCCACAACGATATTCTAGTCGTCGACAACTTAAAAGATGGTAAGAAATTTAAGAACCTTGTAGACCTAGACATCACGGATTACATGGATCGTGATGACTTCCTAACTCAAGTCATGGCCGGTGATGATTTTGGTCATATTGAAGCTGTTTTCCATGAAGGAGCATGCTCTGCTACCACTGAGTGGGATGGCAAATACATGATGCTCAACAACTATGAATACTCAAAAGAGCTACTTCATTACTGTGTTGAACGTGAAATTCCTTTCTTGTATGCCTCTTCAGCTGCAACTTACGGTGAAACCGACACTTTCATTGAAGAACGAGAGTACGAAGGTGCATTGAATGTCTACGGCTATTCAAAACAACAATTTGATAACTACGTTCGCCGCTTAACCGCGGATGCAGCAGCACACAACGAAAAGCTTTCGCAAATCGTAGGGTTTCGTTACTTCAATGTTTATGGTCCACGCGAGCAACACAAAGGCAGCATGGCCTCTGTCGCTTTCCACCTAAACAACCAAATGAATTCCGGTGAAAACCCGAAATTGTTCGCAGGTAGCGAAACCTTTAAGCGTGATTTTGTGTATGTGGGTGATGTCGCGGCTGTAAACTTGTGGTTCTTAGAAAATGGGGTATCTGGCCTCTTTAATCTAGGTACTGGCAATGCTGAGTCGTTTGAAGAAGTCGCCAAGGCAGTTATCAAGCACCATGGTAAAGGCGAAATCGAAACGATTCCTTTCCCTGAGCATTTAAAAGGTGCTTACCAAGAATTCACTCAAGCAGACCTAACGAAGCTTCGCGGTACAGGCTGCGATATCGAGTTTAAAGCAGTAGCCGATGGCGTTGCTGAGTACATGAAGATCGTAAACGCTTAACGGTATATTTCAGATTAGGACCAATAATACACCCTACTTTTAGCGTGTATTATTGGGAATGTCTAACGAATATAATCATTCCCAGAGTGACCGATATTAAGTTAACTCTCTGATTTAAATAATGTAGTGAATGAATGACCACACAACGCAATGATTTTGATCCAAAAGCTTACAATCCTGAGTTTGAATGGGGTTTTCTAGCACCTAAATACTGGGGAACTTGGATTGCTGTTTTGTTATCGTCTTTAGTCTGCTTCTTACCTAATAGCATTCGTTTAGCATTAGCTAAGTTTATGGCTAAGCAAGCTGTAAAAATTAAGAATAAGGCTAACCGCCGGGCTCGAGTGAATCTTGAGATGTGTTTCCCTGAGCAATCTATCGAAGAGCGCGAAGAAACTCTCTATCAGTCATACGTTACTTCCATCTCATTTTTGATGGGATTTGCTTCACTGACACTCAAGAGTAAAACTTGGTTAGAGAATAATACTTCGATAAACGGCCTAAGCAACCTAACCGATATTATAGACAGTGGCGAGAATGTGATCTTGCTGGTGCCACACACATGGGCTATCGATATCCCAGCGGTATTATTAGCTTCACGCAATTTACCTGTATCTGCGATGGCGAAAGCACAAAAAAACAAACTCAGTGACTGGCTAATGCACCGACAGCGCGTGCAATACGGCGGTCGTGTTTATGATCGCAGCGGTGGTATCAAACCTTTCATCAAGTCGGTACGTGATGGGTACCTGGGTTACTACCTCCCTGATGAAGATCTTGGCCGTGAGCACAGTGTCTTCGTTGACTTTTTCGCGACTCAAAAAGCAACTATCTCAGGCCTTGGTCGCCTATCAAAACTGAGTAAAGCTAAAATTGTGCCCTTGTTTGCTCAATACGATAGCAGTACAGGCCAATACACCTTGGACTTCTACCCTGCTCTACCATTCCCAACAGGAGGCGAAGAGGAGGACGCGCGTATGATGAATCAATGTATTGAAGACTACGTAAGCAAAAAGCCTGAGCAATATATGTGGATCTTAAGACTGCTTAAGACTCGTCCTGAAAGTAATATAAATCCTTATAGTGGTTAGCATTACATTAAACAGTATGAATATTATTAACAGAAAGCAGATTTATACAGCAATCTTACTATTACCTTACTTTTTTGCTGTTACAGGCATGTTAGTTTTAGATAGTGGTGATAAGAAAATGATCCCACTATTTTTGATTAGTATCATCGTCAGTATATTAGTATTTAAAAAAGAAACTATATTAAATAACATACAGAGCCAGTTTGTGTGGTTAATTGGCATTTCATGTATATATACTATCTTTAGCTATTATTATCACGGATCCAGTTCTAGAGAGCTAAGAGCACTGATTGGACTTACTCTTTTCCTTATAGCTTTTCCATACCATATACTTACTCAAAAAGTAATTCAATGGGTAGTTTTGATCGGTAGTTTGGCAATATTTGTCAATAGCGTCTATTTCAATGTTTATATCAGTACAGGGCGTAATGCTGGTTATATAAATCCGATACCTTACTCAACTGCATGCGCATTGATATCCATAATCGCGTTTTCTTTATTGCTAGGTAATTCTCCTTTAAAGGGTAAAACCCTTCCTTTGGTCGCTTTTCTGCTGTCGTTACCTCCTATAATCCTAAGTGAAACTAGAGGGATTTGGTTGGCGTTTACTTTAAGTATCTTTATTATAATCGCAGTTAAATGTATTAAAAATCCTCCTTCGAGAAAATATATACTATTTACACTTATACTCACAGCCATTCTAACTTCTACTGGCGCCTTCTTATTTAAAGATAAAATAAATGAGAGATATAACCAAACCATCTATGAAGTCAAAAAGATTCAATCAGGCGATTATAGTACATCCGTTGGGCTTAGGTTACAAATGTGGATGTTAGTTCCGGAATTAATAAAACAAAAACCAATACTAGGGCACGGACAAGAACAACGGGATATATTAAAAGGTAAGTTAGAACATGGTGAAATATCTAGATCGCTATATCACTATGCTTCAGCCCACTTCCACAATCAGTTTTTAGATAAAATGGTTAAGTCTGGGGTTATAGGAACGATGCTAGTAATTGGACTTCTGCTTTATCCACTAATGATGGTGAGGAAATCACCACCATCCGATGCATATATAATAATTGGTTTGGTTAGCTTATTTTTCATCGCAGGTTTAACTGATGTACCTTTTAATCACCCTCAACCTTTAATGTTATATTTATTATTTCTAATTCCTATTTGCTCAAGATGTAAGAGAGTTACCAATGACTAAAATATTTGTCATAAATTTAGAATCTTCCACAGATAGAAAAGAAAACATTAGTCGCCAACTAGATGAACTATCTCTTCCTTTTGAGCTATTTTCTGCTGTGGATGGAAGAACATTCCCCCCTCACCCACTACTAAACCTTTACAATAATGATTTAAGCCAAACATACCGAGCAAAAACACTAAGCGCTGGTCAGTTAGGGTGTTATGCAAGCCATTACTTATTGTGGCAGAAGTGTGTTGAACTCAATCAACCAATAGTCATAATTGAAGATGATGCTCTTATATTTAAAGAGGCATTCCTTAACTTCATACAAGATATTAGTGACATCCCCGAAACTGTAGAGTGCATAAGATTATTCAAAAACAAGCGCCGTAAATATGATTCTTACGAAGTGCTCGAAGCAAAATCTACTAGTATTCACAAGTTCACTAAAGGGCATATGAGTGCCACGGCCTATTTCTTAAGGCCTTCAGGAGCTAGAAAATTCCTTGAACACTCAAAAGAGTGGTATATGGCTGTAGATATTTATATGGACCGATTCTGGCAAAACGAAGTCGAGTGCTACGGCACTGCAGTACCCTGCTTAACGAACGACCCTAAGTTTGATTCCGATATCGGTTATGAAAAACGCACAAGCACCAGAAGTTTATTCAAGAAATGTAAGCGTGAATGGTTCAATTTAAACGAAACTATCCAGCGTCACCTACATAACATAAAATTCAAATACTCGAAGCGGTAATCCAATGAAAATTCTTATTGCTAGTTCCTACTATCATGCTCGAAATAGTGTACGTCCTGAAGCCGAAATGTTTATAGAAATGGTAAAGCAAGGTCATGAGGTCACAGTTCTTACCCAAGGCGATGCAGAATACGCTCAACGGTTTCAAGAAAATGGCGTAAGAGTTGTTGATGCCTACCCAAATAAAAAGATTTGTTTAAAGACTATCAAAGCTTATAGGGCTGAACTGAACAGCAAAGCCTATGACATTTTTTATGCATTTAATTCTAAGACGATACCAAACGCTGCGTTTGCTTGTATTGGTAAGAAAACAAAATTAATCACATATCGCGGGACTACAGGTGGCCTGTATCGCCATGATCCTTCAGCCTACCTCACTCACCTGCACCCAAAAGTCAGTGGTGTTGTATGCGTATCAAAAGCTGTCGCCAATGACGTTAAAAAGAGAGTTTGGTGCAATAAAGATAATGTAGTTACCATCTACAAAGGTCACGAACTAGACTGGTATACTGTTCAGGAAAATAAGCCAGAAGAGTTTGGCTTAGACTCCAATAATGTCATTGCTGTGTGTGCTGCTCATGTTAGGCCCAGCAAGGGAATTGATGTTCTAATCAGAGCTACACACTTTGTTGATAACCCAAACTTTCATCTTCTTTTAATTGGCAGTGGTTACGAGCCTTATTTTGATATGGCGAAAGATAGCCCTATGTCAGAGAGAATACACTTCATTGGTCACAGAAAAGATGTTCCATCCATTATGGCTATGGCTGATTTTCAAATTCAACCATCAATCAGTGGAGAGGGGCTCCCAAGAACGATTGTTGAAGCTATGGCAAATGGGACACCGTCAATAGTGACAACAACGGGCGGCTCCCCAGAGCTGATCGAAGAAAACGAAACTGGCCACATTGTTCCTGTAAAAAATGCTCAGTCTTTAGGTGAATCTATAAACAACATGGCAAAGAGTAAAGAACGATGTTCAGAAATGGGACATAAAGCAAAGATCAGACTCCAACGCTACTTTTCGTCATCAGAAACAGTTAAACAACACATTCGCTTTTTTGAGAAATTAACGAACAAATAGCTTAGCAATCAAAGGGCAAGTAAGTGGATAACCAACTTGCCCAAACGACCTACTTGTGGTCTTGAATAATTCTGTTTACCACTGCTTTTTGAGTCTCGACTATCGCATTGAGTTGTGCCAAAGAGCTCAATTGGTAATTGCTCTTGTCATTGGCTAAAACTTTAAGCTTCAATTGTAAATTTTTCATATCGTCATTAGAGGCCAGTTTGTACACAGTCACGAGTGACAGCCACTTTCTCGATGAAGATTTAAATAATTTAGCTACATTTCTCTTAAACGTATTTTCTAACAATTTACCAATGGGCATCTTATTAACACTCATAAAAGGTAAGTCGTGTAATATTAGCTCTACATCCATAGATTCAGCAAAGTCATACCACTTTTCATCGTCAAATGCAGGAGAGAAACGAACTCCTTTCCAAGGGATGCGAAGTACGTCCGCAATAATAGCACCGTGCATAGCCTCAGTCACAACGGATTCACACTGTTGAAGTGCCAACAAAAAGTCCTCGACTGGTTGTTTTGCTGTAATATATGTTAAACCTATCTTCTGGCAAACTTTATCCCAATCGATAAAATCTTCACTACGATGGTGTGGAATAAATCCAATCTTCCCTTCTTGTCTTTCTGCTTTAGGGAAATCAACTTCACGAAGAAGATAAGCGCCATCTCCAACTACTAACTCTGGCTTTAACCCTAATTTTTTTGCCGTCCTAGGACCTCTTACACCATAAACGGTACACTTATCAGATAGCTTGGGGACATTCCACTCCCATGAACCTGATGAGAAAATAATGATTTCGTCCGCACCTGAAAGAGTTTTATCTAATCGCTTCTCCGTCAAAATCGTCCCTATGCCTAAAAAATAACGAGAGCTATCTTCTACAATCAAGTCACCAAAAAGTTGTGGCCACAGCCAAGGGTTAAGATCATCCCCTACGTTGTAAGTATCTGACAGACAGTACTCTAATTTAAAAGCCACTGGTTAGCTCCTTTCTTTTTCAATAAGCCATAAGCCAACATATTTATTGAAATTCACTTGAGCGTAAGTCATCGCCATAATGAAGCCGACACTGCCATCCATAAAGCCACGGCGAATGATATACACAAGGAAGAACGTCCATATTGCACGTAATAAAGCTAAAAATAAGCCGTGTGATTTCTTACCTTTGCGATGATACTTTTGCGATCCAAGCCAAGCGTACTGCGCTGCTTTGTCTAAACCATGACCATAATCGCGATGGGTGTAATGAAGAAGAAACCCCTTCAGTACTCCTGTAGAGCCTTGCTCAGGAACGACGGTCTCGTGAACCTCGTCTAACGTATATCGAGAGCCTTCTCTCTTAAACAGTCTTAATACTGCACGAGCACTGCGGCCATGTTTTAGAGTCGTGCCATAAAGAGTCACTCCCCAAGGCAGTTTGTACGCAGTGTGTTTGATTTGGTCTTGTTTTAATAGTTCAACAAGAGCGTCGCTCATCTCTTTATCGAGAGCTTCGTCAGCATCAATTGATAGCACCCAATCACATGTCGCTTTATCTAGCGCTCGCTGTTTTTGCTTACCAAAGCCAGGCCAATCTGTGATTGTCACGTTATCTGTATATTTTTGGCATATTTCAACGGTTGCATCTGTTGAGCCACTGTCTAAAACAATCAGTTCATCGGCAATATCAACAACAGATTTAAGGCAAGTTTCAATTCGGTCTTCTTCATTCTTGGTAATAACAATGACAGACAGGGTATGTTTTCTCATTATTCAGCCCTAGAATTTCCAATAGTTTAATGATTTACGGATTTTAAAGTTACGAATCCAATTTTTTGGCTTGTTATCTTGCCAGCCGCTTTCTAGCACATCAGTAATAGCACTCAGAACTCTCGCTGAGGATTGCCCATCTAAATATGGTGTTATTGACGGTCCGTAATGAGCGATAGCGTTATCTCTTTCTTCATCAGGTAGCATTGCTTGCTTAATTGCTGACTCTAATTGCTCGGCTTGAGTAATGTTAATAAAGCTTGCTTGAGGGTCTCGATTATTTACCGTGACAACAGGCTTATTGAGCAACAAGAATTCCTGAAATATCGATGAGTTGTCACATACCATCACATCAGCACGATGCTGCATCTCAATCACTCGATCATTATCGAAGAACAGAAGATTATCACCTTCCAACGCTTGGTATTTCTCTCGTGTCTCTAGCTTCATTTTAGGGTGCAGTGTGACTAACCATTGCCACTGGCTCAGTTTGCTTAAGCGCTTAAGCTCTTCATAAACCAATTCGGCACAGGATAAGCTTGGCGAAAAAGTGGAAGCAAATAGAATTTGCGGTCTTTCAAAATGCTTGTCACTGGCTTGGTAATTAAACAAGCTATCGAGCTTCAGCCACCCGGTCTCTTTTACTTGAAAATAGCCGCGCTGTTTAGCTAGTGGTTCCAATGAGCTCGTTCTTTCATGGCCTTCGGTGCAATACAAATCAAATAGACCACGTTCAGGGTATAAGTTCCCACGTTTGCTCTCGTTCAAACCATGAAATACTTGTACCTTCAACCCTGCAATAAACGCTGGAACACGATCACCGGGCACTAGAACGGCAGAAGGATTAAAAGCAATAGCTTCTGTCAAAGAGACGCTCTGCTCTTGATCCAGTAAAAGATGTTCAGAAGCGTCTTCACCAACAAGCAACCACTTAACCTCATGGCCGAGTTGCTTCGCGTAATCATAGAATGGGCGAAGAATAGCAAATGAATAATTTTGCTCGACGTAGAGCAAGAAACGATAGGTTTGATCGGTTTGCATAAGCGATGAGATAAAATTCACCATGTCCGTTTGAAAGCGCAACTAAGCATTTAATTATAACGCTCTTTACTTTCGAGATTGAAGAAAATACTCTTCTGAATATTGATTTTACCTTCTGGTGTCACTGTTCTTATGCTTATACGACTTATATACACTCTTATATTGTCATTGGCCTCTCCACTACTCCTCTATGGGCTTTATAAGAGCAAACCCGGCAAACCAAGTTTCGGCAAGCGCTGGAAAGAACATTTCGGCATTACGCCGCAAATTCAAGGTAAAAGCCCTATCTGGATTCATGCGGTGTCGGTTGGTGAATCTATTGCTGCGATACCTATTATCAAACAACTAAAGCAGCGAGATCCAAATCAAGCCATCATCGTTACCACGACAACCAGCACAGGTGCAGAGCAAATAGACAAGTTTGGTAGTTTGGTCGAACATCGTTACATGCCTATTGACTTTTCTTGGTGTGTAAGAGGCTTCCTTAAGTCAGTAAAACCAAAGCAAATGTTGATTATGGAAACAGAACTTTGGCCAAACACGTTGCATTGCGTCGCGAAAGCTGGGATTCCTATTTCAGTACTCAACGCTCGCCTATCTGAACGTTCATGCCAACGCTACGCCAAATTCCAATCCGTCTTTAACCTTCTAGCGAAAAACCTTTCTCAAGTACTCTGCCAATACCCAAGTGATGCTGAGCGTTTTATACGATTAGGGTTAGATAAAGCATCGGTGCATGTGACAGGCTCAATCAAGTTTGATATTGAAGTCTCTTCTGAACAAGTAGAAAAAGGTAAAGCTTTGAGGGATCAAGTCGGCTTTAATCGTGATGTCTGGATTGCTGCGAGTACCCACCAAGGTGAAGATGAAATTGTTTTAGATGCTCATAAGCAACTTCTAAAAGACAAACCAAGAGCGTTATTGATGATTGTACCTCGTCACCCTGAACGATTCAGCCAAGTGACGGAACTGGCTAAACAGCAAGAATTCAACACCATCACTCGAACAAGTCAACAACCTATCGCCTCTGATGTTGAAGTGTATATTGCTGATACGATGGGAGAAATGTTGACCTTACTCGGTGGTGCTGATGTGTGTTTTATGGGAGGAAGCCTTGTAGGCGATAAGGTAGGTGGCCACAATCTTCTAGAACCAGCAGCCCTACAACTACCTTTATTGAATGGTCCTAGCTACTTTAACTTCAGCGAGATCACAGACAAGCTACTGGAAGCCAATGCCGTGGTTATATGTCAAGATAGCCAAGATATCGCAGGCCAACTCCAACGACTGTTCAAACAATCAGAGCTGCGCAAAACTAAAGGCTTAGCGGCTTATCAAGTGGTTGAGCAGAACCGAGGAGCGTTGGATAAAACCTTGGCATACATTCTTAATTAATGACCATTCTTAGCTAGTCACCACTCTTAACTAACAGCAACTAACCTTGGTAACCTTGCAATAACGGTTCCCAATCCTGCTCTTGCCATTGAATCTGGCGCTTGTTCACTTCTTTTAAGAACGAGCGCTTTAAGCGATCCAAGTTGCCTTCTTTCCAGTCATCACCCGCTTGATGGCCACACTTATCAAAGTCAATAATCCACACCTTTTGCGAATCATCAAGCAGGATATTATGGATATTGAGATCAGTGTGATTGACCCCAGTATCGTGCATTTTGCGTATCTCTTGGCCAATTTTTTGATAAATATCCGCATCAATCGGGTTAGTAACCAATACATCAACTAGATCTCTGGCATTGGGAATTCGTTCAGACATCAAGTCCGCTCGATAAAGTAGTCCGCTTTTAATGGCTCTAGCAGCAATGGGCTTCGGTACATTCACACCTGCGTTTGCCAATATCTTTAGGACATTAAGCTCCATAGCGCAGCGAGTACTCTCCCAATCAGAGAAACGATATTGGTCTTCGACTAGCTTCCCAAACAATCCGCCACGGCGATAATGGCGCAATGCGGCCTGTATTCCATCAAGCTGAATGAACCATGTGGTACCGCGCCCTTGAGCACTGCCTGAAATGGCGTCTTGTTGCTGCCAATATTCAGCCTCAAAAATCTGAGCGATATCGCCCTCTGGTACCTGAGCCAAAAGTTCAGGGTCGTACCAAATTGTTTGGTTCTTGGTGCTAATCGTTTCCATCTATGAGGCCTTTGGGTCGCTTTTCGTCATTGCTATTTTACAACTAATGCGAGTATCTGCATAATTCTGATGTTATTCACTTTTTTCGGGCACTTTATGTCACTGTTCTCAACTGCACCTCAATCTCTTTGCATACTTCGCCTCTCCGCGATTGGCGATGTTTGTCATGCTATTTCTGTGGTTCAAGCCATCCAGAAGCAGTGGCCTGAAACGAAAATCACTTGGATAACGGGCAAAATAGAAGCCATGCTGATCGGCGATCTACCCGGTATTGAGGTGATTGTTTTCGATAAGAAACAAGGCTTCAAAGGAATGCGTGAATTATGGCGTCAGCTATCTGATCGTAAATTTGATGCACTTCTGCATATGCAAGCCGCACTCAGAGCCAGCGTGCTATCTTGGGGAATAAAGGCGAAGTGCAAAGTGGGATTTGGCAAAAACCGTACTCGTGAAATGCAGTCACTCTTTACCAACCACCATCTACCTATTTCAGATAAGTTTCATGTGTTGGATAACTTTGCCGAATTTGCTCGCTACATTGGTGCCCCCTTCGATAAGCCTCAATGGGATATCCCTTTAACACCTGAAGATGAACAACTCGCAATTAGCACCATGGCAGACAAGCCGACCTTGGTTATCTCCCCAGCTGCAAGCAAAGATTCACGCAATTGGTTAACTGAGCGATATGCAGCTATTGCTGATTATGCTGTCGAACAAGGCATGCAAGTGGTGTTATGTGGTTCTCCGGCACCAAGAGAAGTTAACCTTGGTAGCGACATCGAAAAATTATGCCAGTCGCCAGTAACCAACTTGATTGGCAAAACGAACTTGAAGCAACTGACTGCCGTACTGAAACATGCAACGGTGGTATTGGCACCTGATACTGGCCCAGCCCACTTGGCAACTACGCAGTCAACGCCTGTAATCGGCTTGTACGCACACAGCGACCCTCGTAGAACAGGACCTTACAACGATCTCGATATCGTAGTGAGTGTTTATCAACAGCACGTAGAAGCACAACAAGGTAAACCAGTCGCAGACCTTCCATGGGGAACCCGTGCTAAAGGCGATGACCTGATGAAAGACATCACACTCGATATGGTAAAGCAGCAACTCGATAAGGCCTTAAACTCTAGTAAAGCACCGAATTCGAACACTACATTAAGCAAGGACAGCTAAAATGAGCACACACGTTATTTATCCAGGAACTTTTGATCCGGTGACCAATGGCCACCTTGATATCATTGTTCGTGCCGCTAGCATGTTTGACCATATCACTGTTGGAGTAGCAGCGAGCCCAAGTAAAAAAACCATGTTTGAGTTAGATGAACGTGTAGAGTTGTTACGTGATGCGGTGTCTCACTTACCTAACGTATCTGTAGAGGGATTCTCAGGGTTACTAGTCGACTTTGCTAAACAGCAGCAAGCAAACGTATTAGTACGTGGTCTAAGAACAACCATGGACTTTGAGTACGAGTTTGGTCTCACTAGCATGTATCGTAAGCTCCTACCTGGCCTTGAAAGCGTATTTCTGACCCCTTCAGAAGAGTATGCTTTCCTCTCTTCAACCATTGTTCGTGAAGTCGCTATACACGGAGGGGATATTAGCCAGTTTGTACCACAAAAGGTGGCAGCCGAGATAAAGCTGAAGACTGCCAAGTAATTCTCTTTACCTACACCGAAAAAAATAGCGCTCATTGAGCGCTATTTTTTGAGACAGATAAATTCATTTAGACCCCTACATATTAGCTCTGACACTGCAGAACCTATGAATCAGATAATGCGAACCCCGAACACTCTTGAGGTTCGTCACAACCATAACCTCTAACAAAGCGAACAATCATTACAAAAAGCCAAACGAGTGATAACATAATTTCTTGTGAATAAATACATCAATATAGCTTTATGAAATCATACTGTATTACCTTAAAAGCAAACCATTGTAGGCAAAAATCAACAGCTAACGCCCTTAAGGATGCTCAGGTTGATTTTGAGTTTTTTATCGGAGTGGATGCACGAACCGATGAACATCCTCTACTAACAAGAATTCACGATAGAGCTTTTTTACACAATATGGGTAGACCGCATGCAATTGGGGAAGTGGGGTGTTATGCAAGCCATTATCTTATTTGGCAAAAATGCATAGAGTTAAATGAACCCATTTTAGTCTTCGAAGATCATGCCGATATTGATATCGATATATTTCGCAATACTTTGACTATCGCCGAGCAGCATATTGAGCAGTGTGGTTTTATTCGCTTACAAGACAGTAAGAATAGACTACATTATTCAGTTGATAAGTACGATACACAGCATCTTGTAAAGTATTTGAAAGTTCCTCAAGGAACCGCCTGCTATGCTATATCTCCCAAAGCGGCACAAGCTTTCATCGAACAAAGTTCAACTTTTAATTATCCAGTTGATGTATTCTTAAGGAATACTTGGATTCATAAGCACCCCATGTTTGGTGTTTCTTCTGCTGGATTACAGCGTAGTAAACGGCCGTCAATTATCGGTAGTCGTAAACATAAAGGTAGAAAAGACTATTCTGTCGCCTTTATGAAGATTGTGAACAAAATAAAGAGTATGGCACTTAATCTATCAACAAACCTTTATCACCTTGCAGTACTAGATAAAGAGTTCAGACCAAAATTCTAGGTCTAGGAAAAGTACACTCACATTAAATTGCCCCCTCTCTTTATGCTTATACTTATACCTAAAAAGCAATCATGCGATTACCTATAAAAATAGCGCTCATTGAGCGCTATTTTTATAAGAGAAACTAACTCTTATAGTGAGTAGTAAGCTTTATACCAATCCGCAAAAGCTTTCGCGCCTTCTTGGATCTTCACTTGAGGTTTATAGCCAACCGCTTCAAACAAATCTTCCGTATCAGCGTAAGTCGCGTACACATCACCAGGCTGCATTGGCATGAAGTTCTTTTTCGCTTCAACACCTAGAGCACCTTCTAATGCTTCGATGTAGTCCATTAATTTAACCGGGCTGCCATGACCGATGTTAAACACGCGATACGGAGCAGAACTGGTTGCTGGTGACCCTTGCTCAACGGTCCAATCTGGTTGCTTAGCTGGAATACGGTCTTGAACACGAATAATACCTTCAACGATATCATCGATGTAAGTGAAGTCGCGCATCATGTCGCCATTGTTGTAAATGTCGATCTCTTTACCCGCCACGATTAAGTTCGCAAACTTGAACATCGCCATATCAGGGCGGCTCCAAGGGCCGTAAACCGTAAAGAAGCGAAGACCTGTCGTTGGTACGTCGTATAAATGAGAATAGGTATGCGCCATCAACTCATTCGACTTCTTAGTCGCGGCGTACAGTGAAATCGGGTGATCAACACTGTCTGCTGTATGGAATGGCATTTTTTGATTCAAGCCATAAACGGAACTCGATGAAGCATAAACGAGGTGTTCAACCTTATTATGGCGACAACCTTCAAGAATAGCTAAGTGACCGACAAGGTTGCTATCGGCATACGCCATTGGGTTATCAATTGAGTAACGAACGCCAGCTTGCGCTGCTAAATGAATCACACGGTCAAACTTTTGCTGTGCGAAAAGCTCAGCGATACCTTCTCTATCAGCGAGATCCAGCTCGATAAAGGTAAGCTTTTCATGCTCGATACGCTTAAGGCGATCATGTTTCAGAGAGACTTCGTAGTAGTCATTTAGGTTATCGATACCAACAACCTCATGCCCTGCCGCACATAGTCGCTCTGACACTGTAGAGCCAATAAAACCAGCAACGCCAGTTACTAAATATTTCATTCTACTATTCTCAATTCATATAATTAGTACAATTGTAGCCACTCGCTAGCCTATCGACTAGCAATAAAAAGTGAACACGAGTTCAGATTTTCTATACTTGGCACTCTTCGCAATAAAACGTATTGCGCTGTCCGATTTTTAGCTCTTGAATCAATGCTTCACAGCTTGGGCACTTTTCACCCGCTTTCCCATACACTTGCAGCTCTTGGGCAAAGTACCCGGGCTTGCCATCTGCTTGTGCGAAATCTTTTAAGGTAGTACCGCCTTGTTTAATGGCGGTGGCGAGCACTTGTTTGATCTCTTTGGTCAACAAGGCCCACTCTGCTTTTGTCACTTTGCTTGCCGGGCGCAAAGGGCTAATACGTGAAGCAAATAGCGCTTCGTTGGCGTAGATATTTCCGACACCAACCACCACTTTGTTGTCCATAATGAACTGTTTAACAGCGACTTTACGTTTTTCTGCCTTCTCAGCGATGTAGTCGGCGTTGAAGTCGTCAGTGAGCGGCTCAGGGCCAGATCCCAGTAGCACAGGATGCGTTTCGTCAGGAGCAGACCATAACCACGCACCAAAGCGGCGAGGGTCGTTATAGCGCAGTACTTTGCCGTTGGTGAGCTTAAGATCCACGTGATCGTGCTTGGCTGCTGGAAAGTCAGCGTCTAATACGCGTAGTGAGCCAGACATACCAAGGTGAACAATGGCAGTGCCAGTATCCGTTTCAATCAATAGGTACTTTGCACGGCGCGAGATGGAGCGAATCATCTGCCCTTCTAATGCTTTTAACTCTTGTGGGATATCCCAACGCAGCTTGGGCGTGCGAAAAGTAAGAGTTTTAATGGTCTCACCGACTAAATGAGGCGAGATCCCCATTCTGCTTACTTCGACTTCGGGTAATTCAGGCATAGTTAGTCGTCCGATTTAGAGGAGTGGTTAGCGTTAAAGCTTGGAAACAGGTAGCTCTCTTCAATAGACACCGCCAACCACTGATCATTCCAGTTTTTTAACAACCAGAACTCAGGCAATTGATAATAGGTAATACGCTGGGGCTCTTCTTGGTCTTGATACCATACTTCGATGGTGTGTGGTGTATTTAACCGAGGCGTAAGGTCTGTGTAGGTCTGTGAGTCGACTTCCGTGCCCACAAGCTCTTTCCAACGTTGTGACAGCTCTTGTGCATTGGTGGCTTGAGGAAAGTCAGTATCTTCGAACTGGTAAACCCATTGATTATCTTGTTGAATGACAGACCACTTAGCAAAGTGTAACGCTTGAAGCTTTGCTGTTGGGTTCAGGAGATAAGGATAAGGGCTATCAACCTGCGGTTCAGGCTCGATAAGGTACGCTTTGATCAATGTTGGAAGGTTTAACACGCCAATAAAAGCGATCACACTGAACATGAGTATGTTGTTCCACCGGCGTCCACGATATCTCATCTGATTCTGCTCATCTAACCTATTGAACATTCAGTATATCGTGAAAGTGGCAATACTTTCTATGTTGTGCAGTTTTCTATCGATCAGACGCTATATCAAGCAAGAACAATTGAGTTACTCAAATTTTAGATATAAAAAAACCCAGCGATTAAACTGGGTTTTTCAATTCTTTCTTCTACTGAAGAAGAGCAAAAAAAGCATCAATTACTTGATTTTAGCTTCTTTGTACATAACGTGTTGGCGAACTACTGGATCAAACTTTTTGATCTCAAATTTGCCTGGCATGTTACGCTTGTTCTTATCAGTTGTGTAGAAGTGACCAGTACCTGCAGAAGATACTAGACGAATTTTCTCACGAATGCCTTTAGCCATTGCTTAATTCCTCTTAAACGTTTTCGCCACGTGCACGGATATCAACAAGAACAGCATCGATGCCTTTCTTATCAATGATACGCATGCCTTTAGCAGTTAGACGTAGTTTAACAAAACGTTTTTCGCTCTCTACCCAGAAACGATGAGTTTGTAGGTTCGGCAGAAAACGGCGCTTAGTAGCATTGCGTGCGTGTGAACGGTTGTTACCCGTTACTGGACGCTTACCAGTTACTTGGCATACTCGGGACATGAATGTCTTCTCCAATCGTTTCAGCTCGATATCAACCTTGGTGGCCGAACCTCTCTATCAATTAAAATAGAAGGTAAAAACCGTTATGGAAAATCCATACAAGGCTATCAAAGGTCGCGCATTATACTAACTTGACACGCATTGCTCAAGACCCGAACAGATCCTTTTTACGGATTTCGTGATCTTTTTTTGTGCAGCGCAGCTTGCTTGAGTAATCAGAGCTGATTTTAGGTCTAAAAATGTGGGCGGAATAATAGCAGATTTAACGCAACTAACAACCTAAAATGTGATTCAAATCCATCCACGCTCTGCAAAAGAGACAACTTCGCCATCTCCAACGACAAAATGGTCGAGAACTCGGATGTCCACCAGCGCTAATGCGTCGGTTAATCGGCGTGTAATCCGCCTATCCGCTTGGCTGGGCTCAGCAACACCTGAAGGATGGTTATGAGCTAAGATTAATGCCGCCGCATTATGATGAAGTGCCCGTTTAACCACTTCCCGCGGGTAAACCGATGCGGCATCGATGGTTCCTTCAAACATCACCTCGTCCTTTATTACCCTATTTTGGTTATCGAGGAACAATATATAGAAGGCTTCTCGCTGGCGATCACGCAACATGCTCGAAAGATAAAGCTTAGTATGGCTAGGGCTCGTAAGCGCATCTCCACGAGATAAAGTCTCTGCTAGATAACGCTGCGTCATCTCTAATACAGCCTGTAATTGAACATACTTGGCCTGCCCCATCCCTTTATGGGCACAAAACTCAGTCTCGGTTGCAGAAAAAAGTTGGCGCAACGAACCAAAATCTTTGATCAACTTGTCAGAAAGCTCTAAAACATTCATTCCTTGTGTGCCCGTTCGAAGAAATATCGCTAACAACTCCGCATCACTTAGAGAATCTGGCCCTCGACTCAATAACTTTTCTCTCGGCATCGATTCGGCAGGTATTTTATCTATTGGCATATAAAGACAATCATTGGTCATGAACACAACCCATCACCTTAATGAGATCGTAATCAGAGATCCTTCGATAGAGATCAAAGGAAACGAGACACTAACAAAATCGTGTAATTGATAAGTTTGATAACACCAACTTGATGAGCGTCAACTCTGTTCGAGTTCTGCTTCTAGGCACTTATCCTTTGTTCTGATATCGTAAGTCGCAGAGAAATTAAGGAACAGAATCATGCAAACATTGGTTAATCAACTGGATAACGCTGACCTACAAGGCCTGGCTGGGAAAAAAATCCTAATTGGCATTAGTGGTGGTATCGCTGCGTATAAATGTGCCGAACTGACTCGACGCTTAATTGAACGTGGAGCACAAGTACAAGTCGTGATGACGAATGCAGCCAAGGAGTTCATTACTCCTCTCACCATGCAAGCCGTCTCTGGAAGGCCAGTGTCTGATAGTTTGCTTGATCCTGCTGCTGAGGCTTCCATGGGGCACATTGAGCTCGCAAAATGGGCTGATTTGGTATTACTAGCGCCAGCAACCGCTGATCTGATTGCTCGTATGACAGCGGGCATGGGTAACGACCTACTGACCACTTTGGTTTTAGCAACCGATGCGCCAGTTGCGGTATCTCCGGCAATGAACCAACAAATGTACAGCCACCCTGCGACTCAAGAGAACATTGCGACACTAAAACGTCGTGGTTGTGAAGTTTGGGGGCCAGCGGCTGGCGAGCAAGCGTGTGGTGATGTCGGTATGGGTCGTATGTTAGAGCCAATGCAGCTCGTGCATCGCTGTGAAGACTTCTTCCAACCTAAGCCACTTGCTGGCCGTTCTGTGCTTATTACTGCAGGCCCGACTCGTGAAGCGATTGACCCGGTGCGTTACATTACCAACCACAGCTCGGGCAAGATGGGCTATGCACTGGCTGAAGCAGCCGCGAAACAAGGCGCAACAGTGACTCTAATCAGCGGCCCTGTTTCATTAGCAACGCCAAATAAAGTTAATCGTATTGATGTCGACAGCGCACAACAGATGTTTGATGCCGTTACTGCTAACGCTTCTCAACACGATATTTTCATCAGCTGCGCCGCAGTTGCCGATTACCGCCCTGAGACCATTGCAGACCAAAAGCTTAAAAAGGTCGACGGTAAAGACGACATGACCATTCAAATGGTTAAGAACCCAGACATCGTCGCTTCTGTCGCTTCGATGACGGAAGGACGCCCATTTACTGTCGGCTTTGCAGCAGAAACTCAAGATGTTGAGAAGTACGCACGCGGTAAACTGGAAAGAAAAAACCTCGATATGATCTGCGCCAACGACGTCTCTGTCGAAGGTCAAGGCTTCAATAGCAGTAGCAATGAACTACACCTTTATTGGAAAGGCGGCGATAAATCTCTGCCACTGGAAAGCAAAGACACACTTGGTTTCCAGATCCTCGATCAGATCCAACAGCTTATTGATGCATAAACGCACAAATTTGCTCTGACAATCTGCTGACACCTCTCGATTCTGTTGACCTAGGGCTCACAAAACTAGGAAACAGAATTGAATGGTGTTTATAATCCTTCTTCACTCAATCCTCATCTTTAGGAAAGGAAGTAAATAGATGGCTGGTACTCGAAAATCAAACCGTCGTGAAGAAATCCTACAAGCTCTCGCACAAATGTTGGAATCGACCGAAGGTGCTTCTCGTATCACAACGGTAAAGTTGGCCAAGCAAGTGGGTGTTTCTGAGGCTGCGTTATACCGCCACTTCCCTAGCAAAGCTCGTATGTTTGAAGGCCTAATCGAGTTCATTGAAGAAGCGTTGATGTCTCGAATCAACCGTATTCTGGATGAAGAGAAAGACACGCTAGAGCGCATACGCCTAGTGCTACAACTTATCTTAGTTTTCTCAGAACGTAACCCTGGCCTGACTCGAATTTTGTCTGGTCATGCTCTAATGTTTGAAAATGAACGACTGCGTGATCGCATCAACCAACTTTTCGAACGCATTGAGACGCAACTTCGCCAGATCTTGCGTGAAAGGAAGCTTCGTGAAGGAAAATCGTTCCCTGTTGATGAGAAGATCTTAGCGGCTCAACTGCTCGGTCAGGTTGAAGGCAGCTTGAATCGATTTGTTCGCTCAGACTTCAAATATCAACCGACAGAAAACTTTGATGCTTATTGGGCTCTGCTAAGCGCTCAGATTAAGTAGCAATCAAATTAAGTAGCAATCAAATCTTAAGTGATGGTTATGACGACGAAAACTTCTCCGACAAACAGTACGGCACAACACGTTATTACTAAGCCACCTTTTACTCTGGCATTACTCCACCCTAAATATTGGGGAGTATGGTTCGGTTTTGGGTTATTGGCGCTTATTGTTAACGTTCTTCCTTACCGTCTCTTACTGCTTTTAGGCCGTTCGTTAGGCTCTTTAGGCGCTCGCTATGGTAAAAAGCGCGTCGCGGTAGCAACACGTAACTTGGAGCTCGCCTTCCCAGACAAGCCAGCAGATGAAGTCGCGGCAATGGTCAGTGAGAACTTTAAGAACACCGGTATGGCACTGATCGAAACCGGTATTACCTGGTTTTGGCCGACGTGGCGTTTCAAGCGAATCCTAGTAGATAAAGACACTCAAATGCTGCGTACACATAAAGCCAACGGCAAAGGTGTTCTGCTGTGTTGTGTGCATGCCTTGAACCTAGAGATCACTGCGCGAGCAATGGCTGTTCTCGGTATTTCAGGTTTAGGTGTTTATCGCCCGCACAACAATCCGGCTTATGAATTCATTCAATACCGTGGTCGTACTCAAAACGGCAACCGCCTGATTCACCGTAAAGACGTGAAGCGTATGATTCGAATCCTGCGTCAAGGTGAGATCCTTTTCTACCTACCGGATCATGATTACGGCCGTAACAAATCTGTGTTTGTGCCTTTCTTCGCAGTAGAAGATGCGTGTACCACAACAGGCACCAGTATTCTGGCTTACACCAGCCGATGTGCACTTGTTCCGGGGTCTGGTTTTAGAAATGCCAACGGCAAATATGAAATCATGGCTGATGAGTCAATCGAAGAAAACTACCCGCAGAAAGATGAGAAAGCGGCTGCCGCCTACATGAACCGCTACCTTGAGAAGATTATCTTAAGAGCACCAGAACAGTGGATGTGGCTGCACAAGCGCTTTAAGACTATGGAAGACCCAGAAGCTGAACGCGGCATTCGTTACAAATAGAGCACCTATCTTCAGATAAGAAAGCAGCTCACCTCAATAGAAAAGTAAAAGGCCCGAAAGATATTTATCTCTCGGGCCTTTCTCGTTTTGAAATTCTAAACCTAGGGATCTAAACCATCAGGTTCAAAACTTCAGGCATTAGATACCATATTGAGCGCGGTACGCTTTTACTGACTCTAGATGCGCTGCGTCGGTGCCTTTCTCTTCAAGGAAAGTCACCAAGTCAGTCAGGCTAACGATTGAGATAATCGCACAACCGAAGTCACGCTCAACTTCTTGAATCGCAGACAGTTCGCCTTTGCCCTTCTCTTGACGGTCGATAGCAACAAGCACGCCCGCTAAATCAGCGCCATTTGCTTGGATGATTTCCATCGACTCACGAATCGCAGTACCTGCAGTGATCACGTCGTCCACTAACATGATGCGACCTTCAAGCGCGCTACCGACAAGGTTGCCACCTTCACCGTGGTTTTTCGCTTCTTTGCGGTTGAAGCAGTAGGGCGTGTCTACATCGTGGTGATCCGCTAGTGCAACCGCTGTCGTCGTTGCAATTGGGATACCTTTGTATGCAGGACCAAATAGTACATCAAACTCAATGCCAGAATCAGCCAATGCTGCTGCGTAGAAGCGACCTAAGCGCGCTAGGTCACGACCTGTATTAAACAATCCAGCATTGAAGAAGTAAGGGCTCTTGCGGCCAGACTTTAAAGTAAACTCACCAAACTTAAGTACTTCTTTCTCTAGTGCAAATTCAATAAATTCACGTTGATATGCTTTCATGCTCATCCTCTATGTTTACTCAATAAAACTTAACTTACGCCCTGTACCACCCTTTCAGGTTTTACAGACAAAAAAATAGCCCCCAAATTGGGAGCTATTAAAAATGACTAGTCGGCCAACGCAGCTTTCTGCGCTTCGACGATATCGGCAATGCCCTTATTAGCCAGGGCTAAAAGCTGCATCAGCTCTTCGTGGCTGAACGGTTCGCCTTCTGCTGTGCCTTGAATCTCAATCATTTTACCGTCTTCCGTCATTACAACGTTCATGTCGGTATCGGCTGCTGAGTCTTCAACGTACTCAAGGTCACACAGTGCTTGTGCACCAACGATGCCCACTGAAACTGCCGCTACGTGGCCTTTCATTGGGTTCTTTTTCAGTTTGCCGCTTGCTAGTAGGCTGTTGATAGCATCAGCCATTGCAACGCTTGCACCTGAGATAGAAGCAGTACGAGTACCGCCGTCTGCTTGGATAACATCACAATCGACAGTGATCATAATTTCACCCATTACTTTCAGGTCAACAACAGCACGTAGGCTACGAGCGATCAGACGTTGGATTTCCATCGTACGACCACCTTGCTTGCCGCTCGCCGCTTCACGACGGTTACGAGTGTGCGTTGCACGTGGCAGCATGCCGTATTCAGCCGTTACCCAACCCTTTCCTTGGCCTTTTAACCAACGCGGTACGTTTTCTTCTACCGTCGCATTACATAGAACTTTAGTGTTGCCGAACTCAACTAATACAGAACCTTCAGCATAAGCTGTGTAGTTACGAGTAATTTTAATTGGACGAATTTGATCTACAGCGCGGTCATTTGGACGCATTGGTATCTACCTTATTAACAGTCTGAAGTGATTTACTATCGAAAGAGTGCATCACCTAAGAAAGGGGTGAGACAGTTTTGATTGGGGCAAGATTATATAGCAGTTTATCGTGCAAATCTATTTACCGTTCAAAGCTATTTATCACGAAAGGCTATTTACAGTGAAAAGCGACAGGCTTCGAGAGCACACCATATCGTGATACTATGCGTGCGCGTTATTTTCAGAATGATAAAAGACAGGAAAATTCGATGATTTATAGTATGACCGCGTACGCACGCAAAGAAGTAAAAGGCGATTGGGGCAGCGCAGTATGGGAAATCCGTAGTGTAAACCAACGCTACCTAGAAACTTACTTCCGTATGCCTGAACAGTTCCGTGGTTTAGAGCCAATCTTGCGTGAGCGTTTCCGTAAGCGTCTAGCGCGCGGTAAGGTTGAATGTAACCTACGCTTTGAAGCAAACCCTGCTGCAAAGGGCGAACTAAGCATTAACGAAGGTTTGGCTCAGCAAGTAATCAATGCGGCGAACCAAGTAATGACGATGACTGGCGAAGAGAGCCGTTTGAACCCATTCCAAGTCATGAACTGGCCTGGTGTGATGGAAACGCCAGAGCAAGACATGGATGCCATCAACAAAGACCTACTTGAAGCATTCAACGATGCTATCGCAGAGTTCATTGATGCTCGTGCTCGTGAAGGTGAGAACATGAAGGCGCTAATCGTACAGCGCTTAGATGCAATCACTGAAGAAGTAGTGAAAGTTCGTGCACGCATGCCTGAGATCCTAGAGTGGCAACGTGAGCGTCTTCTTACCAAATTTGAAGATGCGAAAATCGAACTTGAAGGTTCTCGTGTTGAGCAAGAGCTTATCCTACTTGCGCAGAAGTCAGACGTAGCAGAAGAGCTAGACCGTCTAGATTCTCACGTGAAAGAAGCAAATGCAGTACTGAAGAAAGGTGGCGCTTGTGGCCGTAAGCTAGACTTCATGATGCAAGAGTTCAACCGTGAGTCAAACACGCTAGCGTCTAAGTCTATCAGCACAGACATCACAGCATCGGGCGTAGAGCTTAAGGTTCTTATCGAACAGATGCGTGAGCAAATTCAGAATATTGAATAACAGTTTGTCAGTAACACGCTGAATAGCCATTAACTGAATCAGTGTTGATTAACTAACAGTGTTGATTAGATCAAGATAAGCTCCTAGTTTTAGGGGCTTTTTTTGTGGATACAATAATGCCAATCACCGTAAGTAAATGAGCAAAAATCGGAGATCAGAGAGTTGAACCGGAAAAGTAACTTAGAACGAAGTATAGATTGTGGATTGCGATAAGGGGGTAACGAAGTAGTGGGTATAACGAAATAATGGGATAACGAGAGTAAAAAGGTATTAAGGGTATTTCAGAGGGAAATAAAAATTTCTAAACAGGAGATAAGAAGTTAAAGCAGAAGAGGTATAGAAAGTGAAGATTAAGCTGGGAAAGTGACGCAAGTTGCTGTTGCAACCTGCGCCGACTTAAAATCTTATAGAGCTACAACGTTTGCAGCTTGAAGACCTTTTTGGCCTTGCTCTACTTCGAAAGACACTTGTTGGCCTTCTTTAAGAGTCTTGAAACCTTCAGAAGCGATTGCACGGAAGTGTACGAATACGTCAGCGCCGCCGTTGTCTTGAGTTAGGAAACCGAAGCCTTTCTCTTCGTTAAACCATTTTACTACGCCGTTTACTTTGTTAGACATGATGTGTCCCTTATATAAAAATAAAAAATTAATCGCCAAAAGTGCGATGCGCTGAAAGCTTGAATTATTTAATGTATCTATGAAGCTAAGGGAAACACTGAGAATAACAATGAAGCAATACTAAGGGTTCTACTTTACAACTGGATGTTTCATTTAATAACCCTGAGAACAGAGCGACGCCATTCTTGGTGATCTGAGCCTGCTTGTAAAGCGTTATTTGGACAATTTGATGTTTTTTTGTTCGGTTGGCTTGAATTCAAGCCCAGCTAGGTCGCCGGGCTTGATTTGTAAGACTTTGATCTCAAAAAATTTACTCGTCCGGCTGCTTAGTTCTGAGATCGACATATGGCCAGTAATGGTGACCGACTCGAATCAACAGAGTTGCTGCTGCTAAGATAAATGCCGCTAAAGATAACCAAACGATCAATACCGCATCGAGTTCTTTCATGCCCAAAGTGATGTAACGAGCAATCGCCATCATCGCGATATAGATTGGGTATCGCACTGGGATCTTACCGTTCATCACAAACTGCTGAACCATCGCCAACACTTCTAAATAGATAAACATCAGCAGAATGTCGGTCAATTGCACTCGGCGTTCAGCGAAGACATGCATGAACTCTTCGACCATCGCAAACAAGGTCGCGAGCGTGATCGCCACCAGCAATACCGCTTCCATAATGTGGAATACTTTTAAAAACGGCTTACTAAAAGATTTAGGTAAGTGAGAAGGCATAGTCACTCTTCAAAAAATAATTAATCCAGTCTCTACAATAGCATGCATCAATATAAGTCGCGTACTGTCAAAGCACCGACTTTAGGCTAACGCCATCAACTCATCGGTAACCAACATTAAGAAGCAACGGTAAAAAGCAACAAATACAAAAATGGCCCCGCATTCACTGCAGAGCCATCTGTTTGTCTTTTACTTAGCGACTTCTTAGTGACTAATTAGCCTTAAAGCAGAATCAGGTAAGTTAAGAACACCACACACAGTCCGTAGATAAGCGGGTGTACTTCTTTGCGCTTACCTGCCACAACCATTGTGAATGCGTAGCTGATGAAGCCCATCGCCATACCGTTCGCTGGAGAGAAGCTTAGCACTGTGAACATGATGGTAAAGAAGGCTGCAATGCGTGACTCTTTCTTTTCCCAGTTGATCTGACCAAGACGACCTACCATGTAGATGCCGACTACTACCATCGCCGGTGCAACCATTGCAGCCGAGAAGATAGAGAAGATTGGGTATAGGAATAGCGAGATTAGGAACAGACCAGCCACCATGACTGCTGCCAAACCCGTTTTTGCACCTTGAGAAGAAGCGATGCCAGACTCAGAGAAAGCAGTGATCGATGTGGTACCAAGAATTGAACCAATCACAGTACCGCCCGCATCTGCTACTAGAGCCGATTTCGCGTTTGGCACCTTGCCGTCTTTATCGATGATACCCGCATCACGGCCAACGCCGACAATGGTGCTCAAGCCATCAAAGAAATCGACAATCAAGAAGATAAGTACGATGAACAGTAAGTCGAACATTTTCTCTGGCGTGAAAGCAGAGAAATCGAAGATAGCGCCGAAGCTGCCAGCCATGCTTGGTGGCATAGCAATGAACTGCTCTGGGATTGGTGCGTTTGAAGTGCCCATGAAGACGTCAGCAAGAATCGTCAACACGATAGCAGAAACGAATGAGATGAACGTTGCTAGCTTGATGTCACGAACCATACAACCCAGTGCGATGAAGATGCTCACGTAAGCGATGATCACTTTTGGATCAGAAATGTCGCCTAAGCCTACCAATACGAATGGGTTAGAAACGATGATGCCCGCATTCTTAAGACCTAAGAAAGCAATGAACAGTCCGAGAGACACGGTAATCGCCAACTTCAAATCTTCAGGAATCGATTCAATCATCGATTTACGAATATTGGTCAATGAGAACGCAAGGTACAAAATACCAGATAGGAAGATACCGAACAGCGCTTCATTCCAAAGCACGGCAACAGATCCACTTAACAGCAGACCTTTGAAAAAGCCGTTCATACTCATGCCCGGCGCTAGCATTACAGGGTAGTTGCCCCAAATGCCCATAATTAGGGTTGCGATTGCCGCAGACAGAGCCGTTGCAGTAAACACGGCACCTTTGTCCATGCCTGGAATATCACCCAAAATTGCTGGGTTAACCGCCAGAATGTAACTCATCGCCAAGAAAGTAATGAAACCCGCATACAGCTCAGTGCCAATCGTGGTTTTTCTTTCAGTGATTTTAAACATCGAATCAAGCGAGCCAGAGGTGTTCTGGGCTTTCAGGGTGGAATCGGTACTCACAACAAAACCTTTGCAATAAATTAAGAATTTGGTGATTCAAATGCTGTGAGAATAGAGAGGTCTCTACACTAAAAACTGTAGTCACCAAGGTAGGCTCGGTAGTAGAAACACCTAGTCCATATCACTAGATATATACAGCATTTAATCGTTTGCGCGGATTGTAAGGATTGAGATTAAAACTTCAACAAATTTTGTCCAGATCACATAAAAAAGTACCGATGACGAGTCATTACATTTATACAAAGATCCTTGAGAAGATCATTCGCTAATAAATAACGATCAAGCCAGTTGTTCTCAATCATCTAAATATGCTACTCTTCGCCTCCATTTTTCTGACCTAATTTTCACCAGTTGCTTCTATTAGTTTTACTCGTTATCTCTTTATAGACGTAACCAACGGCACAATTAGTAGATGCGCCATCGGAACAAAAATTAGAGTCAGTGCTATCTTTTAAAGTGTAGGTTTATTGCCTTCACTCAATCCAACCAACAGTGGAAATATACAGATGGGCAAAGGTACTCTTTACATCGTATCTGCACCTAGTGGCGCAGGTAAGTCGAGCTTGATCTCAGCAATGCTAGAAACCAATCCAACCTACGCAATGAAGGTATCTGTTTCACACACCACTCGCGGTATGCGCCCTGGTGAAGAAAATGGTGTTCACTACCACTTCGTAGAGAAGCATCATTTTGAAGACCTTATTACTAAAGGTGAATTCCTAGAGTACGCTGAAGTGTTCGGCAACTACTACGGTACTTCACGCGTTTGGATTGAAGAAAACCTAAACCGCGGTATCGATGTATTCCTAGATATCGACTGGCAAGGTGCTCGTCAGATCCGTGAACAAATGCCTCAAGCGAAGAGTGTATTCATTCTTCCACCATCAAATGGTGAACTAGAGCGTCGTTTGAATGTTCGCGGTCAAGACAGCGACGAAGTTATTGCGAAACGCATGAGCGAAGCAAAATCAGAGATTTCTCACTATGCAGAATATGATTATGTGATCGTGAATGACGACTTTGATGCAGCCCTAATGGACTTCAGAGCTATCATTCGTGCGGAACGCTTAAAAGAAGATAAGCAAGCAGCGAAATACAGCGGCATGCTTACTGCTTTATTAGCGGAATAATCTAGATCCCCTAGATTTTCTATTGAGATAAGTATACGGTGATCTAGAAAGTATCTAGTTAAACTTGTATACTTTCTCGTCATCAAAAATTTATTAGTTAATTACTATTTGGAGTCCTCATGGCACGCGTAACTGTTCAAGACGCTGTTGAAAAAGTTGGCAACCGTTTCGACCTAGTTCTTATTGCGGCTCGCCGCGCACGTCAAATGCAAACTGGCGGTAAAGATTCACTAGTGCCTGAAGAAAACGATAAGCCAACGGTTATCGCTCTTCGCGAAATCGAAGAAGGTCTTATCACTAAAGACGTACTAGATGCTCGTGAACGTCAAGAGCAACAAGAGCAAGAAGCGGCTGAACTTGCAGCAGTAAGCAGCATCGCTCACACTCGTTAGCTCATATTCGCAAAAAGCGTCATTCGAACTAATTAACCTTCCGGGCCTTTAATTTGTATCTATTCGATAGCCTCAAAGACGTTGCCCAAGAATACCTAACAGAGCCTCAAATTGAGGCTCTGCGTCAATCTTATGTGGTAGCGAGAGACGCCCATGAAGGGCAAACCCGCTCAAGCGGTGAACCATACATTATCCACCCTGTAGCTGTTTCAAGAATCCTGGCAGAAATGCGTCTGGATATCGAAACCCTGCAAGCTGCTCTGCTTCATGATGTCATCGAAGACTGTGATGTCACTAAAGAAGATCTAGAGGAAAAATTTGGCAATACCGTTGCTGAATTGGTTGATGGTGTATCTAAGCTGGATAAGCTTAAATTTCGTGATCGCAAAGAAGCGCAAGCAGAGAACTTCCGCAAGATGGTTCTCGCCATGGTGCAAGACATCCGCGTTATCTTGATCAAATTAGCTGACCGTACTCACAACATGCGCACGCTTGGGGCACTTCGTCCTGACAAAAAGCGTCGTATTGCTCGTGAAACCCTAGAGATTTATTCTCCACTAGCTCACCGTCTTGGTATTCATAACATCAAGACCGAACTAGAAGAGCTGGGCTTTGAAGCCCTCTATCCTAACCGTTATCGCGTACTTAAAAACGTAGTGAAAGCTGCGCGTGGTAACCGTAAGGAAATGATCCAACGTATCCATAGCGAAATTGAAGGCCGCCTTGAAGAGGTCGGTTTGCCTGCTCGCGTACTTGGTCGTGAAAAAAACCTGTTCTCCATCTACAACAAGATGAAAACTAAAGAGCAGCGCTTCCACACCATTATGGACATCTACGCTTTCCGCGTCGTGGTTGATACCCCAGATACTTGTTATCGCGTACTTGGTCAGGCTCACAGCCTGTACAAGCCTCGCCCTGGCCGCATGAAAGATTACATTGCGGTACCAAAAGCCAACGGCTACCAATCTCTGCACACGTCAATGATCGGCCCTCACGGGGTGCCAGTTGAGGTTCAGATCCGTACTGAAGATATGGATCAAATGGCAGACAAAGGTGTCGCAGCGCACTGGTCTTACAAAGGCAACGGCTCACGCAGCAGTAATGGCACAACCGCACAGGTTAAAGCACAACGTTGGATGCAGAGCTTACTTGAGCTGCAACAAAGCGCGGGTAACTCATTCGAATTCATTGAAAACGTTAAGTCTGATCTGTTCCCAGATGAGATCTTCGTGTTCACGCCGAAGGGTCGCATTGTCGAGCTTCCGGCAGGCGCAACAGCGGTCGATTTTGCTTACGCGGTGCATACCGATGTCGGCAACATGTGTGTAGGTGCTCGTGTAGACATGAACCCTTACCCACTCAGCAAATCGCTGAAGAACGGTCAAACTATTGAGATCATCAGTGCTCCGGGCGCACGTCCGAATGCAGCATGGCTCAACTACGTAGTGACCTCACGCGCACGTACAAAGATCCGTCAGGTTCTGAAAACCATGCGTCGTGAAGAGTCGATCACGCTAGGCCGTCGTTTACTGAATCATGCACTTGGCGAACACTCTATTGGCGATATCGGCCAAGAGAATATCGACCACGTATTGTCTGATCTTCGCCTAGACAATGTTGAAGACTTACTGGCATCGATTGGTCTTGGTGAGCTGATGAGTATCGTTATTGCTCGTCGTCTACTGGGTGATGCTGACGAACTGACTGAAGTGGAAAACAACAGCGACACACCAAGGAAGAAATTGGCTATCCGTGGTGCTGAAGGTCTACTACTGACGTTCGCTAACTGTTGTCACCCAATTCCAGATGATCACATCATTGCCCATGTATCGCCAGGTCGTGGCCTTGTGGTTCACCGTGAAACGTGTCCAAACGTTCGTGGTTACCAGAAAGAACCAGACAAGTACATGGCGGTGGAATGGTCTGACGATTACGACCAAGAGTTCACAGCTGAACTTCAGGTTGATCTGCAGAACCACCAAGGTGCACTGGCTGAGTTAACTAACGTTATCTCGAAAACAGGCTCGAACATTCACGGTATTTCAACTGAAGAACGTGATGGACGCCTGTACACAGTGACTATCTTGCTGACCACCAAAGATCGTGTTCATCTTGCAAGTATTATGAAAAAGCTACGTGTGATGCCACACGCGCTGAAAGTAAGACGTCGTAAGAACTAACGTTTAAACTTGATAATAGTTTTGCCAAAAATTTAAATCCCCTTAATGCTTTATCGCTTAAGGGGATTTTTATAACCGTAATCCTAGTATTTACCGCGCTCCCTCCCATTCCTGCCTGTACAAAAATCCAGTAAAATGCTTGAATAGATCATCTCTCTTACGTTTATGAGCCTTGTTATGTCACAGCTTTTATCTGCTATCCCTCTCAACTCTTTATCTGGAGTCGGCGCTAAAGTCGCAGAGAAACTGGAAAAGGTTGGGCTTAACAACGTACAAGATCTGCTTTTTCACCTCCCTTTGCGCTATGAAGATAGAACACGTATCTACCCCATCGTAAAACTGCACGCGGGCTTATGGGCTGCAGTGCAAGGCAAGGTCATGCATGTCGATACCATTTTCGGTAAACGTAAGATGTTGGCGGTAAAGATCAGCGATGGTAACGGCACCATTACCCTACGCTTTTTCAACTTCACCGCAGGTATGAAGAACAACTTTGCTGAAGGCAAACAAGTGCATGCCTACGGTGAGATCAAGCGCGGTAACATGGGGCTGGAGATTGTCCATCCCGACTACAAATTCTTTGCGCCTAGGCAACAGCCAGATGTTGAAGCCAATCTGACTCCGGTGTACCCAACCACCGAAGGGCTAAGACAAGTCACGCTGCGTAATCTTACCGATCAAGCCTTAGAGCTAATCGACAAGGCCGCAGTTAACGAGCTTCTCCCATCAGGTTTATACGACCACCAAATTACCCTCGCACAAGCACTGCATACCATTCACAGGCCGCCCCCGGGCATTGACCTAGAGCTGTTTGATGAAGGCAAGCACCCTGCGCAACTGCGCCTAATTATGGAAGAGTTACTGGCTCAAAACCTGTCTATGTTGTCTGTTCGTAGCAAAGGGCAGCAAGACAAGGCAATGCCTTTTCCTCCAGTAAACACCCTTAAAGATAAGCTACTGGCTCAGCTGCCGTTTTCACCAACCAATGCCCAAGCACGAGTGACCAAAGAGATCGAAGCTGACCTTGAAAAGCCGCACCCAATGATGCGTTTAGTGCAGGGCGATGTAGGCTCAGGTAAAACTTTGGTCGCTGCGCTTGCGGCTGTTCGCGCATTGGAACACGGTCAACAAGTAGCACTTATGGCACCCACTGAACTACTCGCAGAACAACACGCGATTAACTTTGCCAACTGGTTTGAGGCAATGGGTATTCAAGTTGGATGGCTAGCAGGTAAGCTCAAAGGCAAAGCTCGTGAAACTGAACTAACACGTATTGCCAGTGGCGAAGCGCAAATGGTGGTCGGTACTCATGCCCTGTTCCAAGAGCATGTCGAGTTCAAAAACCTTGGTTTAGTGATCATTGATGAGCAACACCGATTTGGTGTCCACCAGCGATTAGAGCTACGTGAGAAAGGCGCAAAGCAAGGCTACTACCCACATCAGTTGGTCATGACCGCTACCCCAATCCCACGAACGTTAGCAATGACGGCCTATGCCGACCTCGAAACTTCGATTATTGATGAACTGCCACCGGGACGAACCCCAATTCAAACCGTGGCAATTCCTGATACCAAGCGCGATGATATTGTCGAACGGGTGCGTAATGCGTGTCTCAATGAAGGCAAACAAGCCTACTGGGTATGTACGCTGATTGATGAATCCGAAGTATTAGAAGCGCAAGCCGCGGCCGACACTGCAGAAGAGCTGCAACGCAAACTACCAGATGTAAAAATTGGCTTGGTGCACGGCCGAATGAAACCCGCCGAGAAACAGGCGGTGATGAGAGAGTTCAAAGAGAACAAGCTGCATCTATTGGTTGCGACAACCGTGATTGAAGTGGGCGTGGATGTTCCGAATTCGAGCTTAATGATCATCGAGAACCCAGAACGTCTTGGCCTAGCGCAACTGCACCAACTGCGTGGCCGTGTCGGCCGAGGTTCGGTCGCAAGTCATTGTGTATTGTTGTATCACTCTCCGCTGTCTAAAACCGCTCAGAAACGCCTAGGTGTGCTACGTGAAAGTAACGATGGCTTTGTGATTGCACAGCGCGACTTAGAAATCCGTGGTCCCGGTGAATTGCTCGGTACCAAACAAACTGGCTTGGCTGATTTCAAGATCGCCGATCTAATTCGTGACCAACGTTTGATACCTGAAGTGCAGCGTATTGCGCGTCATATTCACGATAGCTACCCAGACAATGCTAAGGCGATCATCAACCGTTGGTTGGGTGAACGCGATGTTTACTCTAAGGCGTAGTTAACACTAAGGCGTAGTTAACACTGAGACCGTGTTCAAACGTAAAAAAGGCTTCCTCAAGGAAGCCTTTTTAGTGTGCGTTACTTTCATCAAGCAAGAGCGAGATTCCCTATTCGCTCGTTCCTCACGATAGGGAATGACGATCAAAGTAAACTTTCATCATCAAAGTCCATGGTTAGCAATTCGTCATCCTCGGAGAGGGAAGAATGACCGAGTCGGGGATCTCTTAACCGTTCCCCGAACCGAACTTATCGTCATCAAACGGACCGATGATAACTAGGGCTTAACCGGGAAACTGATCTGCGCTTTTAAGCCACCTTCACTGCGGTTATTGACCACAACAGCACCTTGATGCTGGCTAACGATACGTTTCACAATTGCTAAGCCCAAGCCCGTTCCTTCGCTACCACGAGCCGTGTCACCACGCGTGAAAGGTTCAAACAGCTTTCCGATCTGGTCTTGTGGAATACCCGGCCCGTTATCTTCTACCGTCACCCAAGCAAGCTTGTTATCCGCCGTCATACCAGTTGATACCTTGACCCAACCATTACCGTAACGCAGCGCATTCACCACCAAGTTGCTCACAGCACGCTTCATCGCGATCGGATTACCTAGCGCTGGCTTCATCGATTCTGGAATATCGGTTTCAATCTGAACCTCGTAGCCACCCTCAGAGCTCGATACCTCACGAGCAATATCATCGACAAACACCGCTTGGAATGAATCTCGGTCGACAGGCTTTAGGTAATCCATGAACTGGCTGATGATTTCATTACACTCTTCGGTATCACTGATAATCCCCTCAGCTAAGTAGGCATCCTCTGGTGACATCATCTCAGTCGCTAAGCGAATACGCGTTAACGGAGTACGTAAATCATGGCTGATACCCGCCATCAACAAGGCGCGGTCTTCTTCTAGCTCTTGGATGCCTTTCGACATCTGGTTAAAGGCTCGAGTTACCGAGCGAATCTCTTGTGCGCCTTGAACTGGCAATGGCGGTGGAATATCACCTCGCCCGACACCTTGCGCCGCTTTCTCTAGCGCTATCAACGGACGGTTTTGCAATCGGATAAACAGCCAACCACCTGCGACAATCAACAGCGCCATGATCAGACTGTTACGAAACAGTGGTGCAAAATCCTCTTCTTGCAGCTCTGATAACGGAATACGAATTAAAGAGTTGGGTAACTGCGCAATGTCCATCCAAAGCACATAGCTCTCTTTACCCAAGATCAGCCGCACTTCAGTTTCAGAACCCAGCTCCTTGGTCATCTCCTCACTCATCAGGTCGATTGCGACCGCATGGTAATACTCACCCGCCGCTTCGCTGCCCTTGGCGTGAACGGTTACCCCGAGCTGTTCAAGCACACGCTGACGCAATGGCGCATCGATCTCGATATCACTGCCTTGGTCCAATACCAGGTTTAGCTCGTGAGCCAAAATCTTATTAAACTGCTGCAAACTTGGCATCAACGCATAGTTAAACACCGCGTAATAAGAAAAAATTTGGCTAGCGACCAATAGCGTTAAGAAAAGCACTATCGACTGAGTAAAGGAGCTACGTATACGCATGGGGTACCCGAGATGTAGAAAGATAAAGAAAGTGTTATATGACTATAACTCTAAACCATTGTGCTGAATAGAAAACGGGCCATCGCATATTAATGAGATGACCCGTAAGATTCACAGAATCGATAAAGCTACTGTAGAGCTTATTAAGCTGAATTACACAGCTTTGCCATCTGGAACGAATACATAACCCAAGCCCCACACCGTTTGGATGTAGCGAGGTTTGCTTGGATCTTCTTCCACTAGACGACGCAGACGTGAAATCTGAACATCGATAGAACGTTCCATTGCTGAATACTCACGGCCACGAGCCATGTTCATCAGCTTATCGCGAGACATTGGCTCACGAGCATTCGTTACCAAGGACTTAAGAACCGCAAATTCACCCGAAGTAAGCGGCATTGGCTCTTCACCGCGGAACATTTCGCGAGTACCTAAGTTCAAGCGGAACTCACCAAACTCAACCACAGACTCTTCTGTGCTTGGTGCACCCGGTGCTTCAATGACTTGGCGACGCAGTACCGCTTTAATACGAGCAAGCAGTTCACGTGGATTAAATGGTTTTGGCAGGTAATCATCAGCACCCACTTCCAAGCCCACAATGCGATCCACTTCATCACCCTTTGCAGTAAGCATCAGGATTGGTAGCGAGTTGTTTGCGTTTCGTAGACGACGACAGATCGATAGACCATCTTCGCCCGGCAACATTAAATCCAATACCATCAAGTGAAAATTTTCACGGGTTAACAGGCGGTCCATCTGCTCACTGTTTGCCACGCTACGCACTTGAAAGCCCTGCTCTGACAGATAGCGCTCTAACAGTGCACGTAAACGAGCATCGTCATCGACCACTAAAATTTTGTAGTTTTCTTGCATGTAATGGTTCCACCTATTAAAGCTTAAACCTAAGGTTAAGCATTCTTGGTAAATTGTATATTGGTATAAGACATTAAAAATGTAACATTATTGGAGAAAAAGTCGCCTAAATAATTGTTAACGTATGTTGCCTTTCTATATATTCTATCTTAGATCATCATTTCATTAAGTCAGATTTATGAAAACCAAACTTATTACTCGAGAAGGTTATAACAAGCTCAAAGCAGAACATGACCACTTATGGCACGAGAAACGCCCTGAAATTACTAAGATAGTCACTTGGGCGGCAAGCCTTGGAGATCGCTCAGAAAACGCAGATTACACCTTCAATAAGCGTCTACTTCGTCAGATCGATCGCCGAGTGCGTTTTTTAAGAAAGTTCCTACCTGATGTCACGATCGTTGATTACTCGCCACAACAAGAAGGTAAGGTCTTTTTCGGTGCTTGGGTCGAAATTGAGAATGATGATGGGGAAATTAAGAAGTTTCGAATTGTCGGCCCAGAAGAGATCTACGGCGATGCTAAAGGCTATATCTCTATCGACTCACCAATGGCTAGAGCTCTGCTCAAGAAAGAAGTAGATGACGAGTTTACGGTAAAAACACCGGAAGGCGACAAAGAGTGGTTCATTAACTCGATTCGCTACGCAGACAACGAATAACCAAACTTAATAAACACTTAGCGATAAACTGAGTGTTCAGCAAACCCAAACTCCAGATAAAAGAAAACCCCGCAAGGCTTTCGCCTAGCGGGGTTAAGTCTCTATCGCAGCAATCCGGCTACTGTTTATCTCTTCGAGATAAGGTGCTCCCTGCATCTTTCCTTGATAGTGGCTAAATCCTTTAACCAATTTCCTTTTTGTTCATCGCCATCCTAGCGGTGTCCATTCTAGCCTGTCATCCTGACTGGCGAATCTCATCCAGAGATTATCACTTCCTTGCTGACCACTCATCCTAAGTAATCAAATCTTCATCCTGAAGATACCTAGTCCATTAGGCTTTTTCCTGTTCCTGCCAACTCCCTGTCGACAAGTTAAATATTACGGCAAATGGCCGTGTTTCCTAGATAGTCTTAAAAAACATTTCAGGTGAGAAATACGCCCACAAACACACAATCAAATAAAATCAGCAACTTAGTGTAACATCAAGACGATTTCATCGGTCTAAAGCGACTTAGTCTCACATCACTTGTAAGAGATCTCGCACAAAGCGGGTATCAGAAACGGAAATTCGACTTCTGACAGGATAATTACACAGCCAAAGCTAGAAAAAGCGTACGCTCACCCCCATGTATTTGTCATGATATTAAATAAGAGATTCATCGGATGAGCCAAGCTATCTGTCGACTGATCGCTGAAGAACTGAATGTCCGTTCTGAGCAAGTCACTGCCGCAGTAAACCTAATTGACGACGGTAACACCGTTCCCTTTATTGCCCGCTACCGTAAAGAAGTTACGGGTGGCTTAGACGATACCCAACTACGTAACCTTGATAGCCGCCTTTCATACCTTCGCGAGCTAGACGATCGTCGCCAAACAATTCTTAAGTCGATTCAAGACCAAGGAAAACTCACGCCAGAACTCGAGCGTGATATCACTCAAGCAGACAGCAAGACTCGCCTAGAAGATTTATACCTGCCATACAAACCAAAGCGCCGTACTAAAGGCCAGATCGCGATTGAAGCGGGCTTAGAACCACTTGCCGACACACTGTGGAATGAACCACAGCACGATCCAGAAACGGAAGCGGCGAACTTCATCAGCAACGATAAAGGCATTGCCGATACCAAAGCTGCTCTCGATGGTGCTCGTGCGATCATCATGGAACGCATTGCGGAAGACGCAAACCTACTAGAAAAGATTCGCCAACACCTAACACGCAACTCAGAGCTAGTCGCTCGTGTAGTGACAGGTAAAGAGCAAGAAGGCGAGAAGTTCAAAGACTACTTCGAGCACAACGAAACACTCAGCAAAGTGCCGTCTCACCGTGCTCTTGCAATGCTACGAGGCCGTAATGAAGGCTTCTTAACACTGGCAATGAACGCAGACCCGGAGCAAGAAGAAGGTGTACGTGGTTCATACTGTGAGAACATTATCTCTGATCACTACGGCATTACCCTAAGCAGCGCACCTGCGGATGCTTGGCGTAAGCAAGTGATTAGCTGGGCATGGCGCATCAAGGTTTCTATGCACATGGAAACTGAATTGATGGGCGCAATGAAAGAGCGTGCAGAGATCGAAGCGATTGAAGTATTCGCAACCAACCTAAAAGACCTACTCATGGCAGCGCCAGCTGGTCCTCGAGCAACCTTAGGCTTGGACCCAGGTTTACGTACCGGTTCGAAAATCGCTGTCGTGGATTCAACCGGTAAGGTTTTGGCAACAGAAACTATTTACCCTCACCCACCTCAAAAGCAATACGACAAATCGGCACACGTGGTTGAGCAGATGGTTCGTCAATTCAATGTTGATTTGATTGCGATTGGTAACGGTACGGCTTCACGCGAAACCGACAGCTTTGTGGCTGACGTAATTAAACGCGGCAACCTAAAAGCGCAAAAGATCATTGTTAGCGAAGCGGGCGCATCGGTGTATTCCGCGTCTGAACTAGCTGCAAAAGAGTTCCCGAACATGGATGTATCAATTCGTGGTGCGGTGTCTATTGCTCGTCGTCTGCAAGATCCACTGGCAGAGCTAGTGAAGATTGACCCTAAATCGATCGGTGTGGGCCAATACCAACACGATGTGAGCCAAACTATGCTCGCTAAGCGCCTAGATGCGATTGTCGAAGACTGTGTAAACGCCGTAGGCGTTGATGTGAATACAGCGTCTGCCGCGCTACTTACTCGCGTAGCCGGCCTTTCTAGCACCATCGCTCAGAACATCGTGGATTTCCGTGATGAGAATGGTCGCTTCGAAGCACGTACTACGCTAAAGAAAGTCGCTCGCTTAGGGCCAAAAGCCTTTGAACAGTGTGCTGGTTTCCTACGTATTATGGATGGTAAGAACCCGTTAGATGCATCATCGGTTCACCCAGAAGCTTACCCAGTAGTGAAAACCATTGCCGAGAAAAACCACAAAGACATCAAATCTCTGGTAGGTAACACCGACTTCTTACGTGGTTTGCACGCGGTTGATTACACCAATGAAAACTTTGGTGTTCCAACGGTCACCGACATCATCAAGGAGCTGGATAAGCCGGGACGCGACCCTCGCCCTGAGTTCAAGACTGCAACCTTCGCAGATGGCGTAAACAGCGTTTCAGACCTAGAACCAGGCATGATTCTAGAAGGTGTGGTATCGAACGTGGCTAACTTTGGTGCCTTCGTTGATATTGGTGTTCACCAAGATGGCTTAGTGCATATTTCAGCGCTCACCGATCGCTTTGTCTCTGACCCACGTGAAGTGGTTAAAGCGGGCGACATCGTGAAAGTGAAGGTGATGGAAGTGGATGTTCAGCGTAAACGTATTGCACTAAGCATGCGTATGAAGGACGAGCCGGGACAAGACAACCGTGCTCAACGTTCAAGTGCACCTCGCACACAAAACCGCTCGAATCAAAACTCGCAAGGTGGCCAACGCCGTCGTGAAGAGCCGCAACAAAACGCTGCAATGGGTGGAGCATTCGCTGCCGCTTTTGCTAAAGCGAAAAAGTAATCCATTAGCTCATCTAAAAAGCTGATGTGCTTAAAACAGAAAACCTGCATCCCTTAGGGTATGCAGGTTTTTTTATTATGTGTTCAAAAAAGACATCGAAGCTTGGTTGTATTCTTCGTGTTTATACTCAAAATAATTGGAGTTGCAGCTAGGCAACAAGTAAGTTCAGCCCTATGAGCATAGGGGTTCTATGTGATTAGGGTGAACTTACGCAGTTAACAACGCTGCAGCTTCAAGTATGAAGAGTATAATTATAATACGACCAACATCTCTGACGGAGCATGAGGCGCAACAGCATGACCATAATGATACTTTATGACCTTACGTCGTTTCTCCATCTGTCCTTCCTGAATCGCCGCATCTAAAACATGCTTTGGCAGGCGGAAACGCATGGTATAGCCTTTGCCTTGATCAGCACTGTATGTTTTCAGTGCCAATAAGCTGAACAGCCGATCAAAAGGGTCTTGTGGCTCTTCTTGGCTAACCGAATTGGCCTCTGACTCGTTCTCCATTTCATAACCTGGATGGTCTGAAGGATCCCAAGCCGACTGCTGCCTTCGTTTATCGTCTGATTTTACCTTACGCTCTGCATTGGTTCTCGCCAATGCTACTGCGGGAGCAACAGGCTCTCGGACTCTATTATCACGCGCAACTTGCTCTGTTTGCACATTAACGGACGGGGCGATTAGTGGCACACTCACTGCAGTTGCAGGTGACACAATCATCGCGAACTCTCCTCAAGAATCGCCCATCGTTTTTGCTATAACGCTGTTGTACTGTGAGTCAGCACAACAGGCATAGCCCAACTTATCGCAATCAGCTCAGGAGAGAGTTAGGTCTGAGTATCAAGCAACACGTTGGTGTTATACCAATCGTAGTAAATAACTGATCATCCTAGCTTGTTAAAATGCTCGATAACGGCGTTAGATTTTTTGATTGTAGAATAACTACTTATCGAAACTACTTGTCAAAAAAAAGCTGCCTTGTTCTCAAGCCTTTTACCTACGCTATTTTTGAACACTTACTTACTGTGATTGGTATTAGCTTATATATCGACCAAGCCGGATATATATTTAGCAATTATTTTTGTGCGAAGCTGACAAGCTCACTGCAAAAGGCATCCGCTTCGGTCATAAACGGTGCATGCGAAGACTGGGTAAATATGTATTGCTCGGTATGAGGCAAGGCTGTGCCTAAGTCTTTCGCAACCTTGATTGGCACCAATCCATCTAATCGACCATACAAGCGTAGCATTGGTACTGAAATCTCAGGCAGTTGTTCACGCAGATCGACATCCGACAGCATCTTTAATCCTGCCAATAATGAGTCAGGGTTCGGCAACGGGCGAGACAGCACCGCTTGCTTGAGTTGTTTTACATCTTGCCTTGCTGAAGGGCTGCCCATGGCTTGCAATGCCATAAAGCGTTCGATGGTGGTTTGGAAATCTTCAACCAGTTGCTCGGTGAATGCGCTTAATACTTTGGGCTGAATGCCTCGCCATAACACGGGCTCTTTTGCAGCGGCGAATTTGGGAGAACTGGCGACAGTCACCAGCTTGCTCACGTAATCTGAGTGATGGAGAGCCATGTGCGTTGCGACCAAGCCTCCAAGTGACCAACCCACCCAAATCGCTTGCTTTGGTGCTTCGGCCAAAAGCTGCTGAGCAATCTCTTCAAGATCTTGAGCGTGGCAGTGCGCGCTGTGTCCATACCCTGGTAAATCGACAACATGCACTCGAAAATCAGCTTGTAATGCATTAACGGTTTGTTGCCATACCGCACCGTTCATTCCCCAGCCGTGAACCAGTACTAAATCAGGCCCTTGCCCAGAAACATGCCAATATAACGCGTCACTCATTCTCAATATTCCCTACTTTTTCCATCAGCGATAATCCGCGCTTTTCAGTATGGTGAGCAAAAGGAACACCATAACCCAAAAGCATCACGAGCTATGTTATCCGATTGGCTACAAAAACACACACCACGTCTGGTCACACCTCAATGCCACCTGTGCAAACTTGATAAACTGCCCAGTGATACACATCCTCGATGGTGCAATTCTTGTCTCAAACTCTTTCAGCCAGTACCACGCTGCCAACGATGTGGTTTAAAAACACTGCTCACAGTAGAGCAGTGCGGACAGTGCTTATCTCAACCTCCACCTTGGCATCGCCTCTACTGTGTCGGCGATTACACCTTCCCTACAGCAGGTTACATTCAGCAAATGAAGTACGCTGATAAGTTTTGGTTTGCACGTGATCTATCTAAGCTATTGGCATCACGTATCGAATATCCTGCTCCGCTGATCACCAGCGTGCCGCTGCATTGGCGTCGATATACTCATCGCGGCTTTAATCAAAGTAAGCTGCTAGCCGACTACACGGCTCAAGAGCTTGGCGTTGAAAGTGATGTGCTCTTTCGTCGAATTCGCTCAACGGCTTCCCAGCAGGGGCTGACTAAATCCGCACGATTACACAATCTAAAGAGCGCTTTTGCGCTGCGAAAACAAGACGTTCAAGGAACTATCCCCTCTCACGTCGCGATAATTGATGATGTTGTAACCACCGGCAGTACTGTGTATCAATTATGCCAATTACTACTTGAAGTGGACGTTAAAAGGATTGATATTTACTGCATCTGCCGCACTCCTGAGCCCTCTGGATAAAAGCTGTGAATCACTACTTGTACAGCAATCCAACAAAAAAGGGCTGAATTACAAATCTGACAGGAGTAGAATGGCGCTAATAACCTACAAATCTACTCAGGTATTCGTCGTGTCAAATATTACTATTACAGAAACAGCTCAAACTCATTTTGCCAATCTGCTGTCACAGCAGCCTGAAGGTACAAACATTCGTGTGTTCGTGGTAAACCCGGGTACACAAAACGCAGAGTGTGGTGTTTCTTACTGCCCAACAGATGCTATCGAAGCGTCTGACACAGAGCTTAAATTCGAAGCTTTCTCTGCATACGTAGATGAGCTAAGCCTACCGTTCCTAGATGAAGCTGAAATTGACTTCGTTACTGACAAAATGGGCTCTCAGCTAACGCTTAAAGCACCAAACGCTAAGATGCGTAAAGTCGCAGACGATGCACCACTTCTAGAACGTGTTGAATACGCAATTCAAACACAAGTTAACCCGCAACTTGCTGGTCACGGCGGTCACGTTAGCTTGGTAGAAATCACTGAAGACGGCGCAGCTATTGTAGCATTCGGTGGTGGTTGTAACGGTTGTTCTATGGTTGATGTAACGCTAAAAGAAGGCATCGAGAAAGAACTTCTTCAACAGTTTGAAGGTGAACTGACTGCTGTTCGTGATGCAACTGAGCACGATCGTGGTGAGCACTCTTACTACTAATCACTGATTTAGTGTTAGTTGTTATTTGAAAGGTTGATGCGCAAGCATCAACCTTTTTTGTTATGTGGATAAGCAAGTTAGGACTATCGCGTTCTCTCTATACTCTTTTGCTATACAACCATATTTTCACCTCGTTACCATCTTGAGTAAGGTATTCAAGTGATCGTAATCGATTCCTGCTTCAATAATTTTCGGATATGAAAACTCGGATCTAGGAACTCAAGGTCATTTCCCCTATATTAGAATGACTTTATAAGAAAGAATTCCAATGAGCTAAGGAGCGAGCGCAATGACGAAAAGGACCAAGCCAGAGATTTTGGCTAAACAAACTGTCGCTCAATCAAGACTATTCTCTATCGAGTCTCTCGACTTACGCTTTTCAAACGGCGAAGAGCGCACTTACGAACGCATGAAGCCCAGCGGGCGCAACGCAGTGATGATGGTTCCTATTACTGAGCAAGGCGATATTCTATTAGTACGTGAATATGCAGCGGGAACTGAACGCTACGAACTTGGCTTTCCAAAAGGGCTGATTGATCCTGGTGAGCAGCCAAACGAAGCCGCCGTTCGCGAACTCAAAGAAGAGATAGGCTTCGGTGCCAACAAGCTTACTCCGCTGAAGGAAGTGATCCTTGCACCCTCTTACTTCTCTAGCAAAATGACGCTGTTTATTGCAGAAGACCTCTACCCAGAAAAGCTAGAAGGTGATGAGCCAGAGCCTCTCGATATTGTGCGCTGGCCACTTGCTCAAGCCGAAGAACTGTTAACACATCTCGATTTCTGTGAGGCTCGGAGTATTACAGCCCTGCTTTTAAGCCTTCGTGTATTAAACAATAACTAGAACATTCAGGCTCGCTCTAAGAGTAAGAGAACATTTATGCCAATAACAAAAGATTTGTCTCACCTCCTACCCTCTGTCATTGAGATTGCTCGCTCTGCTGGTCAACTCATCTTAGAGATCTACGAGAAAAAGGATTACGAAGAGTTCATTAAGAGTGATGACACTCCAGTAACCAGTGCCGATCTTGCAGCACATAAGCTGATATTAAAAAAACTCAGTGAATTGACGCCTGATATTCCCGTATTATCCGAAGAAGACGCCGACATCAGCCTAGAGCAACGCTCTCAATGGGATCGCTACTGGTTAGTTGACCCACTGGACGGCACCCAGGAGTTCATCGCACGAAGTGGTGATTTCGCGACAATTATCGCCCTAATCGAGCATAACAAGCCAGTGATGGGCGTGGTATACGCACCCGTTTCAGGTGTGAGCTATTACGCTTACAGTGGCAAAGGCGCTTGGAAGATCCCAGACCTTAATGACAGCGTGAAAATCAAAACGCATCGTCACGAGCTGCCAAACCAGTCAATCGCCATGGCGATCAGCCGTCGCCAGGACATCAATCGCATCACTAGCCGTATGAGCTCAGCATGGAATTATGATTTGGTTCCTCTAGGCTCAGCAGCGCTTAAGGCCTGTTTAGTCGCAGAAGGCGCTGTGGATTGTTATCTGCGCCTTGGACCAACCGGAGAGTGGGATACCGCCGCAACGCAGTGCATTGTTGAAGAAGCTGGCGGACGTATCTTAAGTACTCAACTAGAACCGCTTTCGTACAATGAAAGAGAAACGCTAGAAAACCCGAACTTCATTGTACTCGGTGATGCAGATTTACCGTGGGTAGAAATTTTGCAAGGCAAAGACTAGGCGAGTTTGCTCCCTTTAACTGTCAGATATCCTCTAGATTCTCAGAACAAACAAAACGGGCACCTCAGTGAGGTGCCCGTTTTTTATATCTCGTAATTTAGTGACCCTTAGCCGTTTAGCTAAAAACGACCTTGATAAGTAAACTGGTACTTACCTTGGCTATCAGGATTACCCAACCATTTAAGCTGATTTTGCATCGTTGGCGGGAATTCAACACCCGGTTTAAACCACGCTGCAGATGTGTAGCGCTGGTTAGATGTTAGACTCGCTGAGAACTCACTGTCTACTTGAGTGCTCTTCTGAACGCCTTTGGCTGCAATTGTACTGTCTTCACAGGTTATGTCCGCAATCACAGGACCAAGGTCTAACGAACCAACAGGTGAATCGACTGCAGCACCAGACCAAGCCACAGTACCTTCACCAGACTGACACCAAGGTTGAGCATGAACCGCATGCTTGATCGTCAGCTCAACCTGTCCACCAATTGAAACCGGGACTGGAATGGCTGGAGCATATTTCATCACGTTAGCAGCGGGCATTGATGCGACTAAGTTTTCCGCATACGCACCACTCATGCTGTACCCAACACGCCCTTTTCCTGACAAGTTCATGTCGCTATTACGACCAAAACGAACCGCTAATTCAGCTTTGGCTTGGAAGAGTTTAGAGAACTGAAAGTCCCACTGTACTGAACCGTAATTAACACGCTGCCAGGCGATATTATTGGCGCTGCCCTGCCAAACCGTTCCTTCAACACCTTCAATATTCAAGCCACGCACAGCCGGTGCATGTTTGAGTACAAAAGAGGCCGGTAGATGCAGCAACAGACTAACCGAGAAAAAGACAATAAAGATGCCGCCAAAAAGTAAACCTAACTTCAAAGATAAACCGCGTTTCACATTAACCTCGTTTAAACTGTAGTCGGTTGACCTCAATAACCCCTGGGTTATCGGAGCGATCAATGTCCATAAACTCAACTTCGACACCCTGCTTCTCTTTCAAGTATGTCAGCCAATCTAAGAACTGATTAAAAGGCACAGGTTTCACCCAGACTTGCAGCATCTCGCCACGTGGTTGCACACGTATTAGCTCGATATTAAAGCGACGCATAGAAGCAGGCACAGATTGATTCAGAGGTTGACTGGCACTAATGCCGCCACTGCCTCGTAGTTCAACCACTTCATTGGCTTTATTGGTTACCCAAGCCAGTAGTTGCTTCTCGCTTTGAATGCGGGTCTGCGCAAGTTCAGCTCGCTGACTGAGTGGCTGGATTAGCCCCCAATAAACGACACCGACCACCAATAAAATTGAGCAACCAATCACTAATCGTTGCTCTCTTTGACTTATTGAAGTCCACCACGCTTGGAGTGGCTCAATCATATTTCTCATCACTGATCTCCTTACGCAGGTTATTGATGGGGTTTAAGAGTAAAGCTGCCAAATACGGCATCACCATTACGATTCAATGGCCCTTGCTCAACGGTAAACTTCTCTTCAAGTTTCACTCGCGCAGTCTCGAAATATTGGAAGTCAGTACTTTTCGCTTCCAATCTCACCTCTGAGCGGTTGCCGTCGTAGCGAATACTATTCACTTCGATGGCTTTCACTTGTCCTAAAGTTTCTGGCAGTAACGCTAGCCATCCAAGTAAGGAATCACCATCACCCGAGCCACCATACTTCTTAGCTTCGTCGTTCATCTGGCGCTTAAGGTAGCTGACCGTCGGAATACGTTGCTTGCCCGGAAGTACGCTTCTAAAAATACGTTCACTCTCCGTTCGGTACGCTTCGGCTTGTGCTTCGTACTGCTGAACCTTTAAGACTTGCTGAGTGACGATCACCGCCACCAGCAAACAAGCTGCGATCGCTACTTTTTGCCATACACGCCAGTACTTACTGAATGAAGATTTGGTTTTAAAGGTGCCAGTCAGTAAGTTTACGCCACTTGTAATGGCTTGTTGGCTCAGTAAAGACATCACCAGTTCCGCAGGTTTAGCTTGCCACTCAATGCCACTTTGCAGTTGAACGTCATCACTTGGCAGTGCGGTGTAGCTAAAAATCGTTGGTGATTGCTCTTCGTCATCTAAGGCAACCCAATCGCTTTGTAAGAACATCGCTAGCCACGCCTCATTGATCGACACTGCTTGATAGTTGCTTTGACGCAATAACCAATGTTGGTCGATCTGCAGCGCACTGATGCCCTGATCTTCTAAAGGCAACGCTAAGGTATCAGGCAATACTTTACGAAAGATAATGTTCGCTTCGCGGAAAGTATCCAGCGCCTGCTTAAGCCAATCACGTTCCACACCACACACTGTCGCGTGCGTTGCGTCTTTCTCTAAAATAGTCAGGTGTAAGTCTTCGATATCTTGTGCGACTTCGTCTTCTAATAAAAACGGCAGCATAGAATCGAACTGGCGAGCAGCACCTTTCGGGATCTCAACACGCTTAATTAAGCATTCATTTCCCGGCAATAAAGCGATACAGCTACGCTTTTCAGCGTAAGGCGTTAACTCATCCAGCTGCTCCCAGCTAGACAGTTCGCCACTTGCTATCACTTCTTGTTGGCTTGTCGACCAAACTAACCACTGCACAGGGCTTTGTGGTTCGCTACTCAGTCGAACGGTCAGAAACTCGCTCACTGATTCCTCCAAAACGACGGCGTACTACCGTCACTGTTTCTCGATTACTACTATAGAAAAGCGTCCGTATACGTACACGTGACTGCTCAACTAATACCTCTGCATCTAGCTCAAAATAGGCGCTATCTACAGTTAAATATGCTTTCGCTTTTTTGCTGACTTCGGCACTCACACCCACAATAGCAGGCTCAGCCATAAACGCATCCACCGTATCCCAACCATCGAATGGGCGTTTGTCTATCAGCTGTTTGGCATCCGATTCACTTAAGCCGGGGGCAAACATCGCTTCCAATAACGGCGCCTGCTTTTCCGTAAGAGTATTCACATTCAAACGGAAATCGTCGCTCGGCAAAGCACAAACAAAGGGGCGAACCTTATTCATCACCTCACCCGTGACTTGATAAACCGCGCGTAGCTCGGACTCATCGGCCATTAAGCCATTCGCTGCCAAATAAGATGGCTTCATCGCCTCATAAGTACTGTCTTCGACACCTGATGAAGAGGTGGTTCGGGTATCACTATCAACAAATTCCCAGCTTGAATGTGCGATAACCTCGGCCTGATAAGGCTCAACATCTTGGTTTTCCAACAAGGTTTGCCAAACCGTAATTAAATAAGGTGTTTGGTTACTTGAAGTCGTCGCCACACCAGCCAACGCATTGAGATTAAAACATGCCTGAGCATCAACAATACGGCCTTTAACTTGACCATAATCCAACGGGTATACCTGTTCTTCTAACGCCCATGGTTGACTCAAGTTGACGGTATCACTGTCTTTGTAGCTTTGCCTAATGCCGTCTTGCACCAGCGCTTCGACACCAATGCTGTACCAGTAAGCCTGTTGGTAATTCAGTTGATTGCCCACGCGCTTAAATTGAGTAAACAGGCGTTCCGACATACTGCCTGCGATGGTTGCCATTATCGCCAGTAGCATCAGGATAATGATCAGCGCAACACCTCGCTGCTTGCGCCCCATGGCAGACCTTGTCAGTGCAAACTTATTAGTTCGATGAGTCATTATTCCCCTCATTACTACTTGAAGAGTCACTGTTTGAAGAATCATCGGCCTGATCTAGCGTGCCACCAGGGGTGAGATAAATACGCTCTATCTCACCATAATCTTTCAAGGTTAGCTTTAACCTTACCGCTTTCGGTAGCGATTTGTCGGCTTGCCACTCTTTCCCCCAGCGGCTTCCGTCATAAAACTCGAATTCCAAGCTTTCAACATCATCAAGCAAAGGCGTAATCACACCTTCTTGTCCTGCAGGAGTATCGGGGTAGCGCCACCACACACGCTCAAGCGTTTCTTCTTTAATGCGGTAACCCACTTTGGTGACTTCTCCGCGAGGAAACTGCTGCTGTGGGTTATGCCAGCCAAGGCGAGTAAACATGATGCCAACGCTGTCGGAATCCAGTAAATACTCTTTAATTAAGATCAGCTTAGATGATGCTTCTTCACCGTTGGTACGAAATTGTCGCACCGCCATCTGGCGAAAATCATTATCTAAAATGACTAAGCTACGTTGCAGTTGATTTAAACGAGCACTGCGCTCGATTGAAAGCTCGTTGCTGCGTTGAACCTGATTGACTACCTGATAAGCCGCCATGCTTAACGTGGCAAAGATAGCGATCGAGACCAAAACCTCAATTAAGGTAAAGCCTCTCCCTTTCGAAGATAGTCCTTGTTTACGAGGCACACGCTTATTGGCGGACATGCTCTTACTTAGCGACTTGCTCTTAGCTAACGCCACGCTTTTACTTGACCACATAGCTGCGCACCGTGACCACTGGAGAAGCTTGTTTACTGGTTGCCACACTCACATCAAACGCCTTTAATAAATCATCGCTAGTATCGATTGGCGTGACCTTCCAAAACCACTCTCTCTCGGCCAACTCTTGTGTGCCCTGCGCTTTTTTTAGCTTCTCAGGATGCAACATCACCAAAGCCATTTGATTATCAACGACCATAGCCGCGAAGGTTTTTTCTTCTAGATAACTGAGGGTATTGATGTGCTGAGTGACAGCACGAATCACACTGATCGCCGCAGTCGCAAAGATAGCGAGTGCAACCAATACCTCAAGCAGCGTCATTCCTCGAGAACCAAGGGTCATACCACGAGAACGATAAGGAGAACGGTTATTCCTCTTCATCTTCTTCTCCCGGTTCTAGCAGTCGAATCACACCATTGTCCAATACTCGAATACGCCAACCATCTTGTATGGTGTCTCCGGTATTTGGATAAAACGACAATACAAATGGCGTCATTTCAGCACTCGACAAGATGTAGATCTGTGGTGGTTTCGGCTTCTTTTCCTCTTCAAGATCAGCAAACATATCTTCATCAAACAAGCTTCCTGGGTTGAACAACCGATCATCGTCTTCCCATGCGCCACCACCTAGAGTCAGTGACAAGGCGAGTTCTTCCGGTAGTTCAGTTAAAGAGGGGATTTTTTCAAAATCGACTTCTTGCCAGCCTTCGGACTTAAGCGCCATCAGTACATAGGTCGATTTCTTTTCATCAACACGAACGCCAAAATCCAAACCACTCAAAATAGCCTCTTCATTGAGTAATTGAACTCGCTGATAAAAGCTTTGAGCGTATTTTTTAGCAACATCTTTGCTATTGGTAGGAATGGTCGCGATCACCGCGACCGCCGTTACTGACAGTAATACCAACACCAAAAGAATCTCAATTAAGGTGAAACCTGGCTGTGTTTGCTTAGTTTTCACCTTTAGACTCCATCTGTTTACTTCCTACCATCAATAACGTATCAAGCATCAATAACGAATCAAACAATAAGCTGAAGCTTATTGGAAATCCTGCATGTTCCAGTTGCCGATATCCGCCGCAATACCTTCACCACCTTCTTGGCCATCAGCACCAAGAGTGAAAATATCAATAGTGCCGTTATCACCAGGGCTTAGGTATTGGTACTCGTTACCCCATGGGTCGTTTGGCAGACGCTTGATGTAGCCACCGTCGCGGTAGTTACGAGGCTCTGGGCTGCTTGGCTTAGAAACCAATGCATCAAGACCTTGATCCGTTGTTGGGTAAACGCTGTTATCCAGTTTGTACATATCTAGCGCGTTCTCTAGCGCCACAATATCAGTGATGGCTTTTTGTTGGTCAGCCTTCTCTTTGTTACCCAATAGGTTAGGTACAACAAAGCTCGCCAATACGCCAAGGATAACCACAACAACCATCACCTCGAGTAGAGTAAAGCCTGATTGTTTCTTCATTCTGTTTTTCATTATTTTCTCCAAATTACAGACAGCGAGTTGAAGGTAATAATGTCCTTCTTCTCGATAATCCAAAAACTAACGTTTTATAAGCGGTAGGTTAGCCGCTCATTAAATTATTCATTTCAAGCATCGGCATCAGAGTCGCCATCACAATGAACAGCACTAAGCCTGCCATCAAAGCGATAAGTGCTGGCGTAAAGATACCTAACGCGATATTCACGGTCGATTCAAAGCTTTGATCCTGGTTATCTGCCGCTCTTGTTAGCATTTGCTCTAACTGACCACTCTGCTCACCACTGGCGATCATATGCAGCATCATTGGAGGGAAGAGTTTGGTTTGATCGAGCGCTTTACGCAGGCTTGCCCCTTCTCTAACACTGTCTGACGCCTGCAGTACTTGTTGCTTCACATGGTGATTCGACATTACATCAACCGCAACCTTCATCCCCTCAAGGATAGGAATCGCACTCGAGGTACAGATAGAGAGTGTTCGTGCAAAACGAGAGGTATTAATTCCTTTCGCGATCTTGCCGATCAGTGGAATGCTTAATAGCTTGCGATCCCAACTCATGCGAACACCCGGCTTTTTCAGAGCGGTCTTAATCAACACAATCACACCGATGATCAACAACAGTAATTGGATGCCCCAATTCTGGATAAATTCACTCGATGCCAATAAAAATTGTGTCGATTGAGGAAGTTCTTGGCCCATTTGGATAATCGGTTCAACGATCTTAGGTACCACGGTTGCCAGCAGGAACGAAACAATCGTCACCGCAAACACCACCAGCACCACAGGGTAGATCATCGCTTGCAGCAACTTAGAGCGCATCTTCTGACGGTTTTCTGCGTAATCAGCCAGTCGCTCCAATACCGCATCTAAGTGACCCGATTTCTCACCAGCCGCGACCATGGCTCTAAACAGTTCATCAAAGATATGTGGGTAATCAGCCAAGCTATCGGCTAGCGAATAACCTTCCGTTACCTTCGAACGAACCGCCAGTAACATGGTTCGAATACGTGGCTTTTCAGATTGCTCCGCCACGGCTTTCAAGCACTCTTCTAGCGGCATGCCTGATTGCACCAAGGTGGAAATTTGGCGAGTAATCAAAGCAAGGTCTGGCGTGCTGATACCACGCTTAAAGCTGGTCGAAGGCTGTGCACCTTTCGTCGTTTTAGCTTTAGCTTCGGTCATCTCAACCGGCATCAAGCCTTGTTCTTTGATTCTTTGGCGAGCCTGACGAGCGTTATCCGCTTCAATCGAGCCTTTTTTACTTTTGCCTTTGGCATCCAGTGCTTTGTATTCAAATGCCGCCATACTAGACTTCCTTGGTCACTCGCATCACTTCTTCTAAGGACGTTACCCCTTTCAGAACTTTGCTCAAGCCATCATCTCGAATACTTGGTGTTGTGCCACGAATTGCTTTCTCAATCGCCTGTTCGCCAGCCTCACTGTGAATCAGCTCTTGTACTGAGTCATCAATCATCAGCAGCTCATGAATACCAGTACGACCTCGATAACCCTTATGGCCACACTCTTCACAACCTTTGGCATGGTAAAGCGTCAGGCTTTCTTTCTTCTTCAACCCAAACAGTTTCTTCTGCTCTTTATCGGCTTCATAAGGTTCTTTACATTCGTTACATAAAGTGCGAACCAAGCGCTGAGCCAAAACACCCAGCAGCGAAGAAGAGATCAAGAAGGGTTCGATGCCCATATCACGCAGACGCGTAATTGCACCGATTGCCGTATTGGTGTGAAGGGTCGACATCACTAAGTGACCGGTCAAAGAGGCTTGAACAGCGATCTCTGCGGTCTCTAAGTCACGTATCTCACCAATCATTACCACATCGGGATCTTGACGAAGAATCGCACGTAAACCACGCGCAAAGGTCATATCAACCTTAGGGTTCACTTGTGTTTGACCAATGCCATCGATATCGAATTCGATCGGGTCTTCAACGGTTAAAATGTTTCGTTCATTGCTGTTGAGTTCTTGCAGGCCTGCGTACAGGGTCGTCGATTTACCTGAACCTGTCGGGCCGGTCACCAAGATAATGCCGTGTGGGCGCTGAATCAACTTACGGAAGTTTTCATGGTTTTCTGCTGTCATACCTAAACTGTGCAAGTCTAGACGAGTGGCGTTTTTGTCCAACAGACGCATTACCACACGCTCACCGTGCGAAGAAGGCATGGTTGAAACACGAACATCAACCGCTCGGCCACCAATACGCAGAGAGATACGGCCATCTTGTGGCACGCGTTTTTCCGCAATATCTAGTTTAGCCATAACCTTGACACGTGAAACCAATAGCGGAGCCAGTTTACGGCTCGGCGCCAACACATCACGTAACACACCATCAATACGGAAACGGATCGACAGTGATTTCTCAAAGGTTTCGATATGAATATCCGAAGCACCCTCTTTGATCGCCTCACCCAGCATCGCATTGATTAACTTGATGATTGGTGCATCATCCTCTGATTCAAGTAAGTCTTCGTCTTGAGGCAGTTCTTCCGCTAGTGAGAAGAAGTCATCACTATCAGCACCAATGTCTTCCATGAGCTGACGAGCTTCTGACGAGTCACGCTGATAAGCATCGGTCAGTTTTTTATCAAACTCATCGAGAGTAATCGCTTGTGGCGTGAAACCATTTTTCACAACACGACTCACTTCAATGATCGCCGCCGATTTCAGTGGCTCAACATAATAAAGTATCGGTGCGCGCTCTGGATGTTGATACTCCAACACCATCTTATAGCGATTCGCAAAGCTAAACGGCAAGCGCTGATAAGTACGTGCCGCCCCTACCAATTCAGCCATTATTCTGTTTCCATCTGATCAATGAAGGCTTGAAGTTCAGCCGGGTAATTCATGCTTTCGCCAAATTTAGGCAATACCGGGATGTTATCGTCTGCCATTAATTTCAGCCCTTGCTCAGCCTTGTACAACTGCTCAGCACGGATGAAGTTGTATTTACGCTGAGTGATACCATCGGCTGTCATGCCATCACGAATGATGGTTGGCTTAATGAATACCATTAGGTTCTTTTTCTCAACCTGAGTGCTGGTAGATTTGAACAAGTGACCTAGCAATGGGATATCACCCAAGAATGGCACCTTAGATTCACTTTCCAATGCACGCTCATCAATCAGACCACCAAGCACCAGCATTTGACCGTCTTGAACAATCACTGAGGTATTTAGCTGACGCTTAGCAAAACGCACATCAACCGCACCGTTCGCGCCTAATACGTTCGATACTTCTTGTTCTATTTGCAGCTGAACCGAGTCACCTTCGTTGATTTGTGGCACCACTTTAAGCTTGATACCCACTTCTTTACGATCAACCGTTTGGAATGGATTATCGTTACTTGAACCTGCGGTAGAGCCAGTTAAAACAGGCACCTCTTCGCCCACAATGAACGACGCTTCGCCGTTATCCATCACGGTGATACTTGGAGAAGATAGGATATTTGAATTTGAATCGGTCGCTACTGCACTGATCAAGGCAGTCCAGTCACCCATCACTACGCTCATTGCCGCGCCATTAACGCCAGAAAGAGCAGAAGCTAACGTTGAGTAGTCACCGGATTCTGTGGTCGTTTCATTACGCAAAAAGGCGCCATTATCATCATAGACTGCGGTGGTCGTTTCAGTGTCTTTCGCTTCTTCTAAACCAACCATTACGCCACCGATTGACGCACCTGTGTTGCCATACTGAATCACAGCACCAGTATCAAGGTTACCCCATTGCACACCAAGGTTAATGCCATCACCCTCTGCCATCTCGACAATTAGGGCTTCAATCAATACTTGAGCACGACGAATATCCAACTGTGCGATCACATCTTGAAGCGCATTCATGATGTCCGGTTGTGCGGTAATCACCAACGAGTTGGTATCACTGTGAGCGGAGATCATCACTTGGTTACGTTGCGATGAGCTGCCTTTGGTTGAAGATTGCTTTTCTGATTGCAAGTTGTCCGACACGCCTTTCAGCACATCGACTAAATCTTCTGCTTTGGCGTATTTAAGGTAAATTACTTGGTTGTTGCCCTTGGTTGCCATTTCCACATCAAGCTGTTCAATCAACCTTCTTAAACGGCTACGTACCTTAGGGTCACCTGAGATAAGAATCGCATTGGTACGCTCATCGGCAACCAATTTAGGCTGTAGAAATGCAGGCGTATTCTTCGCATCTGTGGTTTTGCTTAGAGCATCAACAATGCGCACCATTTCTGCCGCTGATGCATTCTTTAGCTCAACGACTTCAATCTCTTTATCACCCGCTTGGTCAACACGCTTGATGATTTCTGCTAAACGGTTCACTACCGCCGCACGACCGGTAATCAAGATGATATTGGCTGGGTCGTAGTGCACAACGTTACCCGCGCCAGCATTGTCGTTTAGTTGACGAAGCAGAGGAGAAAGTTCACGCACCGAGACATTACGAACCGTCACAACACGTGTCACCACGTTGTCGCCTTTGATCGTATCACTGTCTCCAACGACTGGAATTGCCGATGTTTTCGAATCCTTGGCCTTGATGATCTTAAGAACACCCGAGTCCATTTCGACAACCGCGTAGCCATACACTTCCAATACGTTTAGGAAGAAGCTGTAATATTGCTCTTCATTGAGTACGTCGTAGCTGCGTACATCAATTTTTCCACGCACCGAAGGGTCAACGATGATCGTCTTCTCTAGGTTACGACCAACAATATTAATAAACTCTTGAATATCAGTGCCTTTAAAGCTGGCACTAAAATCACTCGCGATGGCTGCGGGTGTGCAGATCAAGCTTCCTGCCAATAACCATGCACTTTTCTTAAACCAATGCTTCACGTACTTCTCCTACACTTTCGTCCTTCGTTAGACGCAAAGTTTTAAAATTCAATAAACACTTCATGTTGTTGACCATCTCTCTCGACCACCAGATTTAGCTCTGTTAGTTCTGAGATGGAACGGAATATGTTGCCCATAGCAGCAGGGTCTGTCAGGTCTTGTCCATTTAACTGAGTGGCAATATCTCCGTTTTGGAGCCCAACAGAGTTAAAAAGTTCTGAATCTTTGCCCGGGCTCACACGATAACCGATCACTTTATCGTCACGCTTCACCTGAGACAGTCGAACATATTGGAAGATTTGTTGCGGATCTTTCATTATCTTCGCTTTAATTTCATCAAGCTTCTCTTCTGCTGAAGCCGGATTATTACCACGAACCGAAGAAGAGCTACGAGGTGGCGCAGGCGCTGATACAGCCAAACGCTTGTACTCAATACCTTCAAGCATCAAGGTTTCGTCTCGTCCTGAGTTATCAATGATAACGCGGTCGATTAATACCGCTTTTAACTTGGCTCGAGTGCCTTCAATCTCTTCATTAATTCCGTAGGTCGCTTGCGTGCCGCGATTGGCGATCACCGCTAAGCTCAGTTTTGGATTCGAGCTCGCGACTGCACCCACTAAAACGAGGTTTAATCGCGTCTTAGGCGCATCTTGGATAACTTGCTGTTCAACCACAGCGGGCGTGCTTGGGTTGTAAGCACCAAACATGTTGCTCTGCTGCAAAGAAGAGATATCAAGGGTCGATTGAGGTGCTGAAGACGATGAAGCCGTTGCTGTCCAAGGCGCGATAGTTTGCTCAGCAGGTTCGATAAACCATGCAAGCTGCCCTAAGATCCATGCGGAAGCTGCAATCAATACACAACAGGTCGCTAAGCTTAGTTTCTGCTGAAGTACAAATCCATTCTCTAATAAGCGGCTCAACATAGGAGAATTCCCTACGCGATTTTTGAGCTCTAAAAAGTTCACTTTCCTAGTCCCTTTTCATGACGACAAACGCTGCAAATCATTAAACTTTCAGCTTTTTTATTCATTCGTTCGATACCAAGCTTATTTAAGCAATAAGATCCTGAACTATATCATAGCAAATCGATAAATCGGCATAACATGGCTATTTTGTATTATGACTTGAAAAAAATGCCAACCGCCTCCACTTTAAGCTTCTACTTAATGTGATAAGCATCATCAAAAACATGTTGCGCACTGTTCGTTACAGTTAAACCGCATTCATTTCTCACTTAATAAGGCACAGCCCTATATGAAAACTGCTAATGAAGCTGTCAGACTCGATAAATGGTTGTGGGCAGCTCGTTTTTACAAAACCCGGTCTATTGCTCGCAACATGGTCGATGGTGGCAAAGTCCACTATAATGGTCAGCGCAGCAAGCCAAGTAAAATTGTCGAACTTGGGGCTGTGATTACACTGCGCCAAGGTAATGAAGAAAAGACGGTAACGATCGAGAAAATCTCAGCCCATCGTGGTGGAGCCCCGATCGCTCAAACCCTCTATGAAGAAACCACCGAAAGCTTGGCAAAAAGAGAAGAGTTTGCACAACAGCGCAAGCTAAATGCTCATAGCCCAGCACCAGAACGTCGCCCAGATAAAAAGCAACGTCGTGACATCATCAAGTTCAAGACTCAATAAGCTAGAAGGAATAGCCAAATGGCAGACCCAATGTCTACAAGTAATGTTTTAAATCGCTACCTATTTGAAGACCTATCAGTACGTGGTGAATTGGTACAGATGGACGAAGCGTACCAACAGATTATTTCTAGCAAGGAATACCCAGCTCCAGTACAAAAGCTGTTGGGTGAGCTACTGGTTTCAACGACGCTACTAACGGCGACCCTAAAGTTTGAAGGTTCTATCACGATGCAGCTGCAAGGTGACGGCCCAGTATCTCTAGCAGTTATCAATGGCGATCACGACCAAAAGATCCGCGGTGTCGCTCGCTTTGAAGGCGAGATTGCTGATGATGCTGGCCTACACGACCTAATGGGTAAAGGCCACCTAGTGATCACCATCGATCCTAAGAAAGGTGAACGTTACCAAGGTATCGTTGGTCTGGAAGGCGAAACGCTTGCTGACGTTCTTGAAGGTTACTTTGCTAACTCAGAACAGCTTAAGACTCGTCTATGGCTGCGCACTGGAGAACATGAAGGCAAAGCTCACGCTGCAGGTATGCTTTTACAAGTTATGCCTGACGGCACAGGTACGCCAGATGATTTCGAGCATCTAGAGCAACTAACCGACACCGTTAAAAACGAAGAGTTGTTCTCTTTAGAAGCTAACGAACTGCTTTACCGTCTATACAACCAAGAGAAGGTTCAGGTATTTACACCTCAACCGGTTGAGTTCTTCTGTGGCTGTTCACGTGATCGAAGCGCTGCGGCTATCATTACTGTTGCTCAAGAAGAGATTTACGACATTCTAAGCACGGAAGGTAGTGTGGGACTACACTGCGATTACTGTGGCACAAACTACTCGTTCGACAAAAATGATGTAGATGCTCTTTACGCAGAAGCGGCAGATAAAGGCAGCAATACGGTTCATTAATTTACGGCATACCAAAAACACGTAATTTACCCCAAAAAGGTCAGCACTCAGCTGGCCTTTTTTGTGATCAAAATAGCGCAAACTCCGTAACATCTCGTAATAAAATCACCGCTTAATTTTAATCAATTAATAATGTTCTCGCCCCTAGCGCAAAGGTTTGCGTACAGGATAGACTAGTTGGGCCAATATGTGACGAGGCGCTTAAAACCCCAAGGTTAATATGGATATTTTTTGAGCTGTATCCCTGTTTCCCCCGAGCCTCGTTGCTAGCATGGTGAGCAGATAACAATAAAAAATTATTACAAAATCCCTACAAAATATCCTACAAGGAGCACCTATGACCGTTATGGAACATACTAAGGCTGCACAAATTGATCTAACTAAGCACGGACTGACTGGCGTTACCGAAGTTCTTCGTAATCCTAGCTACGAGCAGTTATTCGTTGAAGAAACACTGCCGGGTCTAGAAGGCTACGAAAAAGGCGTAGTAACGGAACTAGGCTCCGTTGCGGTTGATACTGGTATCTTTACTGGCCGCTCACCAAAAGATAAGTACATTGTTAAAGATGACACAACACGCGATACCATGTGGTGGTCAGATCAAGGCAAAAATGACAACAAACCGATTACCACTGAAGTATGGGACGAGCTGAAAGAGCTTGTAACAACTCAGCTATCTGGCAAGCGTCTGTTTGTCATCGACGGTTATTGTGGTGCTAACCCAGATACGCGTTTAAGTGTGCGTATTATCACTGAAGTAGCGTGGCAAGCGCACTTCGTTAAGAACATGTTCATTCGTCCAACCGACGAAGAGCTAGCAACGTTCGAACCTGATTTCGTGGTAATGAACGGTGCTAAAACAACTAACCCTAACTGGGAGAAACAAGGTCTAAACTCTGAGAACTTTGTCGCTTTCAACCTGACTGAACGTGTTCAGATCATTGGCGGTACCTGGTACGGCGGTGAGATGAAAAAAGGTATGTTCGCAATGATGAACTACCTACTACCTCTACAAGGTATTGCTTCAATGCACTGTAGTGCAAACGTTGGCGAGAAAGGCGATGTCGCTATTTTCTTCGGTCTATCAGGCACTGGTAAAACAACCCTATCAACCGATCCTAAACGTGAGCTAATCGGTGATGATGAGCACGGTTGGGATGACGATGGTATCTTCAACTTTGAAGGTGGTTGTTACGCGAAGACAATTCGTCTATCTAAAGAAGCTGAACCTGAAATCTACAACGCAATCCGTCGTGATGCACTACTAGAGAACGTAACGGTTCGTGGCGATGGTTCTATCGATTTTGATGACGGTTCAAAAACTGAGAACACTCGTGTTTCTTACCCGATTCACCACATCGATAACATCGTTAAACCAGTATCAAAAGCCGGTCACGCTCAAAAGGTTATCTTCCTGACTGCTGATGCATTCGGTGTACTGCCACCCGTTTCTAAACTGACTCCAGAGCAAACGAAGTACCACTTCCTATCTGGCTTCACTGCAAAACTAGCGGGCACTGAGCGTGGTATTACTGAGCCAACGCCAACGTTCTCTGCGGCATTTGGTGCGGCATTCTTAACTCTCCACCCAACTCAGTACGCTGAAGTGCTTGTGAAGCGTATGGAAGCAGCTGGCGCTGAAGCTTACCTAGTGAACACAGGTTGGAACGGTACTGGTAAACGTATCTCTATCCAAGATACGCGAGGCATCATCGACGCTATCCTAGATGGCTCAATCGACAACGCTGAAACTAAGGTTATCCCTATGTTTAACCTAGAAGTGCCACTAGCGCTGCACGATGTTGACCCAGCGATCCTTGACCCACGCGATACGTACACTGACCCTCTACAATGGGAAAGCAAAGCGAAAGATCTAGCCGAGCGCTTCATCAACAACTTTGATAAGTACACAGACAACGCTGAAGGTAAGTCACTGGTTGCAGCTGGTCCTCAACTGGACTAATCCAACCATCTGCTCGGGCTTAGCCAAAAGCAAACGCCCAATTTAAAATGATATTTTTGTAGCAAGCCCCTCTTTTGAGGGGCTTTTTTGTTGATGCTTGACCCTTTTTGTTCCACTCTGTTTTAAGACTATTGAAATTTAAGGCTTTCAGGGAATGAAAAAGGTATTCATGGTGTTCGGCATTGTGTTGGCTATCGCCGTTGCAACTATCGCAGCGCTGCTATTAAGCCTGCAGACCCAATACCGTGCGGATGTTGCCAACTTTTTTATCAAACATACGATTGAACAACCTGTATTCATTGAAGATGTTGAGTATCAGGCGCCTTATCACATCACCTTAATGGGCATTACCCAAAGCCAACCAGAAAAGCAAACACCTCTGTATATCGACAAGATCGATCTTTGGTTCAGCCCCAGCTCGATGACAGAGGCCAAACTGGTCTTTGAATCTGTTTTGATCAGCGGCCTACAATTAGAGGCAGACGATCTAAAAACACTGACTTCTTTATTTACCCAACCAAACATCAAGCTCCACCAGCTGGCCATCAACAATCTCGACTTTTCGACGCCAGAGTTTAATGCGCGAGGCATCGACCTACAGATCTCCGCCCCAACGTGGAACAACGATAACTCGCTGCTACCTTATGGAAAAACCCAACTCTCTGCCTCACAACTGTATTGGCAAGGTGAAGCATTCGATAATCTGTTGATTGATCTAGACCTCAAGCCGAGTGACAGCACCCTTTATGGTGCTTCGTTTGACTGGCGTGGCGCCAAGATTTCCGGACAAGCAGAGCAATATCAACAAGATTGGTCGTTGGTGAATGTGACCGTCGATGGCTTACGACTCAACCAGGAACAGACCCAAAACCTACTAAACAAAGAGTGGGATGTGGCAGGTATTCAGATCAATCACATCAATAGCTTAGATATTCTACGTAGTGACGTAGAGTGGCAAGATGGCCACCTCGCTGCCTTTGATGCCTCACTAGAAAATATCCAACTGCCTTTTGAAATCTGGAAGCAACAGAAAGGCATTTTCTCTCTGCAAGCAGAAGGAGTGACCATTGATGATGACATGTTCATCGAGCCAAGCCTCAAGCTCAACCTAGAAACAAACCAGATTCTGATTGAGGATTTCTATACTCAATTCCTGCAGGGCACTGTTCAGCTCAATGGCGAAGTCGCCCCTAGCAGCATTCAATTGGCGCAGCTCGACCTGCAAGGCATCAAGTGGATTACCGAAAACCAAGATAGCCCTCTACCGGCCGCTCGCCTATTGCCTTGGCTCACACAGCTCCAGAACGTCGAGATTAACCGACTTAATATAGAACGAAGCCAACTTATCCAACTAGCACAAACGCCTTACTGGCAGGTCTCTGGATTACATGTCGAGGGGCATCAAGTTCAACTGCTGCAAGATAGAAAACTGGGCTTGTGGCAAGGGAAGCTGATGGCGAGCGCCAATGATGCCAGCTACCAAAATATTCTCAGCGCACAGCCTGTGGTTGAGATGAATAGCGAACAAGGAAAATGGACGCTGACTCGTCTGTTTGCACCACTCAGGAATGGCTACATTGAAGCCAATGCAACGCTCGATTTTAACCAAATCAGCAAGCCATGGAGCTTAGATATTTCTGCCGATGGGTTACCCATTGCGCCTATGCTGCAGCGACTTGAATTACCACTCGATGCAACCGGCTATGGCGAGTTTGAACTTCAAGCCGCAGGTTTATATGGCGACTCACTGATGCTCGGTTACTCAACCACAGGGCAACTCACTGGCAGCGTTCGCCAGGGTGTGATGACCTTTAATGACAAGCTTTCTGAAACATCGACTGATAACGTGTTTGAAATTCCAGAGCTTAATGCGCATTTTGACCGTGGGCGCTTCACTCTCGAACCGATGCACATTATTGGTACGTCAGCAGCAGAGCAAGGCGAACAAAGGGTTCAAACGCTCAATGGCGAGGCTTCTGGAGAACTCGACTTGCTTAAAGCCGAGCAACACACCCTCTCGGTTACCCTATCGGACCCATGTCATCAAATCTCAGGAAAGCTCGACCAAGCGAAATATTCGGAGATTAATAACTGCCAACAAAAAAGCGCCACTCCACAGGAGTAGGCGCCTTGTATCTGTTAGTCAGTGTCAGCTATACGCTTACGTTAGTGTCTGTTGATAATCGCTTTTTGTAGTCAGGGATCAGCATATAAGTGCCCGTGAATTCAACCGCTTCAACATCGCCACTATGAATAGTCACGTGGATAATGATACGAGCCTTTCGACCTGAAGCGAGACGATCTAAATCACCACTGATTCCATCCAATGAAGTAGCAGCAACTGGGTTTTGCTCAACCGGGTGACGATAACGAATATTACTGTCAGCCAGAACGATATCACCAGTAAGTCCACGCTCTTTCATCAACAACCAAGTCATTCCCCAGCCTGTTAATGTCGCTAAGGTGAAAGCTGAGCCTGCAAACATGGTGTTGTGAGGATTAAGGTTTGGGTTCAACTGAGCACTACATTCAAACTGATAACCCGTGTATTGGTTAATTTTGATACCCATCTTGTCACTGATCGGAATTTGATTTTCCCAGCGCTGTTGTAGCTCATTACACCATTCAGGCTTACGCAGTACATCAGCCATCGGATCAAGGTGCTTCACCATCTGCTGATGACGAACTGGACCACGCTGGTCATTAATTTCACCACGACGCTCAAATTCGTTTTTCTCATAGAATGAGATCGCATCTTCACGTGCATTACACACCAAGCGCTTAGCACCCTCTTGGCGAGCCAGTGACTCTAACGCCACTAAAATCAATGAGCCCATGCCTTTACTTCGACGAGAGTTCTTTACCGCCATATAACGGATCTGACCTTCGAGGTCTGGAGTGATGTAAAGGCGGCCAATCGCCATCGGACGGCCACGACCATCGACAATCATGCGATGGTGACTCATGGCATCATATTCATCACGCTCGGAACCTACCGGCATTCGCCAAGGTTCACGCAGCATCTGCCAACGAAAATGGTAATACTTGTTCAGTTGATTTTCGGTGGTCGGTGTTATCAGTTTAAACATGCTTATCCTTTTAAGTTTAAACCTGCAGCCAGAATGTTACTGGGCCATCATTAACCAATGACACTTTCATGTCGGCTGCAAATCGGCCACGTTCCGTTGGCAATACTGATTCACATTGGTTAGAGAAATAATCGTAAAGACGCTCCGCATCTTCAGGGTTTGCTCCACGAGAAAAGCCCGCTCGAGTTCCCTTTTTTGTATCGGCTGGCAGTGTGAATTGAGAAACCACCAACACTTTACCTTCAACCTGTTTTACGTTGAGGTTCATTTTTCCGTCTTCATCTTCAAAGACACGATAAGTGGTCACTCGTTCCATCAAACGTTTGGCTTTGGCTTCGTCATCACCTTTTTCTACGCCTAATAGAACCAATAAGCCTTGTTCAATCTCACCAACTACTTCGCCATCAACTCGAACGGCAGCTTCACTTACTCTCTGGATCAGTGCTATCACTGTTGTTTCCTTGCTCTGTGATTTTGTCTTTATCCGACGAGTGTACCATTTCTTGAGAGTCACTCCACTGTTCCTGCTCGCCCAACGCGGCCGTCACCTCAGCACCCACCAACACAATCAACCAGCACAAATACACCCAGACAAAAAGAATGGGAATCGCCGCTAATGCGCCATAAATCAACTGGTAAGAGGGGAATTGAGTAATGTAAGCCGCGAAGCCTTTCTTACTGAGTTCGAACAACAGAGCCGCAACCAGAGAGCCCGCTGCCGCATGAGAAAAGTGTATCTTTTTGTTGGGAACCAACAGGTACAGACCGAAAAACGCAAAGAAAGAGAGAATCAAAGGAAGTTTGCGAATCACGGTGTTAAAGGCGCCAGACACCACTTCGTTTTGCAACAAGCTCAATGATGTCACATAAGAAGTGGCTGCAATGCTCGCCCCAACTAAAATAGGTCCAAGCGTGAGCACCATCCAGTACATTGAAAAGGACAACACGGCTCGACGCTTTTCTGTTACTCGCCAGATGTAGTTAAGGTTCTTATCGATGTTGGAGATCAGCATCAATGCTGCAATGAATAAGAACACACTACCGACCGCCGTCATTTTTCCGGTATTGGCAACGAACTCTAACAAGGCACCGTGTACGGCATCCCCAGACGCGGGAACAAAGTTGGTAATAACGAAGTTTTGAATCACGATACCAACATCAGCAAAGATGGAGAATGACGACAAGATAGAGAGCAGAACCGTCAACATCGGTACGATCGAGAGCAAAGTAATGTACGCCAAGTAGCCCGCATTCACGTTGACTCTATCGTGCGTCATTCGCGCCAAAAGATAGCGAGAAAACTGAATACTGAGTGTGGCGACCTTTTTTATCTTCAACTTGTAACTCCCTTGTAACTCGTTCATAGTCCTAATTAATATTCCGTTACTTAACTATAGGAAACTAGGATGCCTTATTTAATAGTTATAGTCCTCTCTATTTTTACTCTTACTGGATGCCAGTCAGCTTATTACTCCGCCATGGAGCAAGTGGGTTACCACAAGCGTGACATTATGGTCGATAGAGTGGAAGACGCTAAAGAGTCGCAGCAGGATGCTCAGGAAGAGTTTACCAGCGCACTTGAAGCCTTGAGTAGCCTGACTAATTTCAGTGGCGGCGACCTTGAAGACATGTACAACCAAATCAACGATAAATACCAAGACAGCGAGAAAGCCGCGCAAAATGTCAGTGACCGCATTGCTGCGATTGAAGATGTGTCGGATGCGCTGTTTGAAGAGTGGCAGAGTGAGTTAGATCTCTACACCAGTGATTCACTGCGCCGCTCGAGCGAGCAAAAGCTTCGTGAAACTAAATTGTCTTACCAAACGATGCTGTCAGCAATGAAGCGCGCCGAGAAGAAAATGGACCCTGTGCTCAATACCCTTCGCGACAACACGCTTTACTTGAAGCACAACCTCAATGCGAGCGCTGTCGGCTCGCTGCAAGGTGAGTTTATGAGCTTAGAAAAAGACATCGCCTATGCAATAGAGCAGATGAATGCGGCAATAGCAGAGTCGGATAAATTCCTAGCTCAACTCAATCAGAAGTAGTGCCATTAGAAGCGAATTAAGATAAACCCGTATGAACCCAATCATTGTTACTGGCGGCCCAGGGGCTGGTAAAACCACACTAATTAATGCCTTGGGTGACATGGGTTACCCGATATTCGCTGAGTCCTCTCGCCAGTTAATCGAACAGCAGAGTCAACTTGAGAACGGTATCTTACCTTGGTTAGACCTTCCAGGCTTTGCTCGCCTATGTTTAACCGTCATGAGCGAACACAAAGACCAAGCCAGTCAGCATCCTGTTGCCTTTCTCGATCGCGCCATTCCAGATATCTGTGGCTACTTGGCTCAGGCGAAACTAGAGATAAACACAACCTACCGAGAAGCGAGCCAAGGTTATCACCCCCAAGTGTTGTTCTGTCGCCCTGAGGCTTCAATTTATGTACAAGATGATGTGAGACCTTATCCGTTTGAGGAGGCGTTAGAGATTCACCACGCGTTAGAAAGAGTCTACCAAGAACTTGGTTATGAGGTGGTTGAAGTGCCGTTTATGCCAGTCGAAGAACGGCTTCAATTCGTTGAGCGTTACTTAGGTATCAAAAGCTAGATCCCCAACTCGGTCGTTCCTCCCTCTTGAGGATGACGAAATCTCGTTTAACCGTATCTAAACAAACTAAAAAACAAAAGCCCCGAGCAGCTAGGCTACTCGGGGCTTTCTTACTTATTCTAAAACGTATTGCTTGTTAGCTAGAAGCTAGTCAGCTGGCAATTAAGCCTTAGCTGGACGTGCTGCACGCTTACGTTCGTTTTCAGTAAGAAGCTTCTTACGGATACGAATGCTTACTGGCGTTACTTCTACTAGTTCGTCTTCGTCGATGAACTCAAGAGCTTGCTCTAGAGTGTGACGGATAGGTGGCGAAAGAACCTGTGCTTCATCAGTACCAGATGCACGAACGTTCGTTAGCTGCTTACCTTTCAGACAGTTTACTGTTAGGTCGTTTGAACGGTTGTGAATACCGATGATTTGACCTTCGTATACTTCATCCGCGTGCTCAGCAAATAGACGACCACGTTCTTGTAGGTTGAATAGTGCGTAAGTCAGAGCTTTACCAGTTGCGTTCGAGATTAGAACACCGTTGTTACGTTGACCGATTACGCCGCCTTTGTGAGGACCGTAGTGATCAAATGAGTGGTAAAGAAGACCAGAACCAGACGTTAGAGTTAGGAACTCAGTTTGGAAACCGATAAGACCACGAGAAGGCATCATGAAGTCCATGCGAACACGGCCTTTGCCATCTGGAGACATATCAGTTAGCTCACCTTTACGTAGACCGATGTTTTCCATGATGCCACCTTGGTGCTCTTCAAGCACGTCGATAGTCACAGTTTCAAACGGTTCAGTTAGGTTGCCATCTTCGTCTTTCTTGATGATAACTTCTGGACGAGATACAGCTAGCTCGAAACCTTCACGACGCATGTTTTCGATCAGGATAGATAGGTGAAGTTCACCACGACCTGAAACACGGAAACGATCTGGGTTATCAGTTTCTTCAACACGTAGTGCAACGTTGTGTACTAGTTCTTTCTCTAGACGCTCAAGGATGTTACGTGAAGTAACGAACTTACCTTCTTTACCCGCGAACGGAGAAGTGTTTACTTGGAACGTCATTGTTACTGTTGGTTCGTCAACAGAAAGCGGAGTCATTGCTTCAACATTGTTTTGGTCACAGATAGTGTCTGAAATCTTCAGCTCACCAAGACCAGTGATTGCAATGATGTCGCCAGCGTTAGCTTGCTCAACTTCGTGACGGTCAAGACCTAGGTAACCAAGAACTGTACCTACTTTACCGTTACGTTTTTTGCCTTCTGCATTGACGATAGTTACTTGTTGGTTTGGTTTAACAGAACCACGAGTAACACGAGCAACACCGATAACACCTACGTAAGAGCTGTAATCAAGTTGCGAAATTTGCATTTGTAGTGGACCGTCAAGGTCAACTGCAGGCGCGTCTACTGTATCAACAACAGCTTGGAACAATGGTTCCATGTTCTCGCCAGTTTCGCCTTCAGTCATTGTTGCCCAACCGTTCAGAGCTGAAGCGTAAACAACTGTGAAGTCTAGTTGTTCATCAGTAGCACCTAGGTTGTCGAAAAGGTCGAATACTTGATCCATAACCCAATCAGGACGAGCGCCTGGGCGGTCAATCTTGTTGATTACAACGATTGGCTTAAGACCGTGTGCGAATGCTTTTTGCGTTACGAAACGAGTTTGAGGCATTGGGCCATCAACTGCGTCAACGATAAGCAGAACAGAGTCAACCATAGACATGATACGCTCAACTTCACCACCGAAGTCCGCGTGTCCCGGAGTATCTACGATGTTGATGCGGTAATCATTCCAGTTGATTGCTGTGTTCTTAGCAAGAATGGTAATGCCACGCTCTTTTTCGATGTCATTCGAATCCATGACACGCTCTTCAGCTTCACCACGAGACTCAAGAGTGCCTGACTGTTGTAGCAGTTTATCAACCAAAGTCGTTTTACCGTGGTCAACGTGCGCGATGATCGCGATATTTCTTAACTTATCAATCTGTGGAGTAGACATGGATTCTCGATTCACTCATAAAAGTAGCCGTCACTTATCTCAAAAGTTTGGATAATAACCGCTAGCTTGATTTAAAAAACGGTCAATAATATACCAGATTCTAGACAAAAACCCAGAAATATGTGATCTGAACCAAGGCTTTTTTCTTTATTAGCGATTCATATCCGCTTAACTTTGATTCAGTACAGTGTTGAGCAGCCAAATTCGTAGGACTCTAAAAAAGTATCACCTACGAGTGGCGAGCCAAATCTCCCGCAAAATAACAAAAGTGGATTGACAACTTAGGCAATTCATTGCTGAATGGTGCTCGCTTATGTCTCATATTGGTGCACAGACAAACAATTGCACCAATAAGGTGCGCCCGGAGATCATTTTGGTGCAAAAACCAAATTAAGCAAAACCGAAAAACAAGTAAATCATTGAAATTAATGGAATAATTTTTTTGGCACGTTTTTGGCAGTAGATAAATCAGCATCGATTAATGCACTTATAGACATTAATCAATGCTAGTTTCAACCGAATCGAGCTAATACCGAATTAATAACACTGGAGGTTATCCAAGATGTCAGTAGAAAATGTACTATCCCTGATCCAAGAGAACGAAGTTAAATTTATCGACTTACGTTTTACTGATACAAAAGGTAAAGAGCAGCATATCTCTATTCCTTCTCACCAAGTTGATGCAGACTTCTTCGAAGAAGGCAAAATGTTTGACGGCTCTTCAGTAGCTGGTTGGAAAGGCATTAACGAATCTGACATGGTAATGATGCCAGACGCAGCATCTGCTGTACTGGACCCATTCACAGAAGACGCAACACTAAACATCCGTTGTGACATCCTTGAGCCTGCAACAATGCAAGGCTACGACCGTGACCCACGCTCTATCGCTAAACGTTCTGAAGAGTACCTACGTTCTACAGGTATCGCAGACACAGTTCTAGTTGGTCCAGAGCCAGAATTCTTCCTATTTGACGACGTTAAGTTCTCAAACGACATGTCTGGTTCTTTCTTCAAGATCGATGACGTAGAAGCAGCTTGGAACACAGGTTCTGACTTCGAAGGCGGTAACAAAGGTCACCGTCCTGGCGTTAAAGGCGGTTACTTCCCAGTAGCTCCAGTAGATTCATCTCAAGACATCCGTTCAGCAATGTGTCTAGTAATGGAAGAGATGGGCCTAGTTGTTGAAGCTCACCACCATGAAGTAGCAACTGCGGGTCAAAACGAAATCGCTACTCGCTTCAACACGCTAACAGCGAAAGCTGATGAAACTCAAATCTACAAGTACGTTGTACACAACGTTGCTCACGCATTTGGTAAAACAGCGACATTCATGCCTAAGCCACTAGTTGGTGACAACGGTTCTGGTATGCACGTTCACCAATCTCTAGCAAAAGACGGCGTTAACCTGTTTGCTGGTGATAAGTACGGCGGCCTATCTGAAATGGCTCTTTACTACATCGGTGGTGTAATCAAGCACGCTCGTGCAATCAACGCGTTTGCTAACCCATCAACTAACTCGTACAAGCGTCTTGTACCTGGTTTCGAAGCACCTGTAATGCTTGCTTACTCAGCACGTAACCGTTCTGCTTCTATCCGTATCCCAGTAGTACCAAGCCCTAAAGCACGTCGTATCGAGCTACGTTTTGGTGACCCAGCAGCTAACCCATACCTATGCTACTCAGCAATGCTTATGGCTGGCCTTGACGGCATCAAGAACAAGATTCACCCAGGCGAAGCTATGGATAAAGATCTATACGACCTTCCTGCAGAAGAAGCAGCTGAAATCCCAACAGTTGCAGAATCTCTACAAGAAGCTCTAGCAGCGCTTAGCGAAGACCGTGAGTTCCTAACAGCTGGCGGCGTATTCTCTGACGATTTCATCGATTCTTACATCACTCTGAAATCTGACGACGTACAACGCGTGAACATGGCTACACACCCACTTGAGTTTGAACTGTACTACTCAGTTTAATCTCCTGTAGAGATAAGCCATTTCTTACTGCAACCTTGTAAGAATCGCTGACTAAATATTAGGCTCGCCTCGCAGGCGGGCCTTTTTTATATTCTCCCTCCCCCCGCTTCCTCGTACCATACCTTAGACAAAAGCCCTCAGAGGCTGTCGCGCTAAATACAATAAAACCAACGCCAAACGTGAAATCACCTAGCGGTGAAAAGAGGCTAAAGATATGAAAAACATACTGTTCCTAATCGGGTTAACAGTCGCGCTCTCGTGCTCTGCTCAAACGGTGTATACCTGGATAGATGAAGATGGCGTGCTCCACTTTAGTGATAACCCTAGCGCTCAAGATGCCGAGGCTCTTCGCCTGCCAGATGTGCAAGCTTCAGCACCCGCCCCTAAATTTGAGGCCTCAACTCCGGTTGACGCTGCTGCTTCCTCTACAACTAAAACGGCAACGCCAGCCAAAACTCAGGCAGAAACCGAAACCACAAAGCGCGAGGTTCCTACTCAATTAGCCCTCACCATGTTGACTCCAGTTCATGATCAAACCATTCGTAGTAATCGCGGCTTAATCCCGATTCAGATAGAGCTCAACCGAAAACTTGGTATTGGGGAGCAATTACAATTGATGCTTGATGGCCGTCGATATGGCGCCCCACAGACCCAGCCTATTTGGGAATTAAAAGGTATCGATCGAGGTACTCACACCATTGCAATTCAAGCACATAGAAGCGGCAAGCTTATTGCATCTACTAGTCCAGTCACCGTGTATTTACATCGAGCGACGCTCAAGTAGGCCAATGTGTTAAAAGAGGCCAAATAACCTCTACTTTTCACCTAATCGAAGCAGCTTTCAGCGACTCTAATGAATTATCTTTAGCTTCTGGTTGATATGCGCCATACTTGAACTTAGCTACGCACCAATTTGGTGCAGTGAGAAAAACACCAGTTCAAGGACGAAATAGTGAATCGATCAGCCAAAAGCGACAGCATAGATACACACCATCTTTCCAGCGCCATTCTCGACAATATGGTGACTTCGACATTAATGCTCGATGAGCAATTGTATGTCCGATACGCAAATCCGGCGGCTGAGCAGCTCTTTTCACAGAGCGCACGACGCATCGTTGATCATCCACTGAGCCAACTTATCCAACACGCTTCACTTGATTTGGCGCTTCTGACGCAACCGCTACAAAGTGGCCAGAGCATTACCGACAGTGACGTTACCTTCGTTGTTGATAACCGCCCACTGATGCTTGAAGTCACGGTTAGCCCAATATCTTGGCAGCGAGAGACGCTGTTATTGGTTGAGATGCGCAAGATAGACCAGCAAAGACGCCTTAGCCAAGAGCTCAACCAACATGCACAACAACAAGCGGCTAAGTTGCTGGTACGCGGGTTAGCACATGAGATCAAAAATCCACTCGGTGGCTTAAGAGGTGCGGCGCAGTTACTTGGGAAAATGCTTCCTGATCAGTCTCTTAATGAATATACGCAGATCATTATTGAGCAAGCCGACCGCTTAAGAGCATTAGTCGACCGTCTGCTTGGCCCACAGAAGCCGGGGACTAAATCAGAAGAGAACCTTCACCAGATACTTGAGAAAGTCAGGCAGCTCGTAGAGCTCGAATCGGGTTCAACGCTCGCCATCGAAAGGGATTACGACCCGAGCCTACCGGACATCTTGATGGATTCGGCACAGGTTGAACAAGCGATGCTCAATATCGTGAGCAATGCAGCGCAGATTCTAAAGACTCAAGATTCTGGCAAAATCACCATTCGCACCAGAACGGTGCATCAAGCAAATATTCACGGGCAGCGACACAAACTCGCAGCGCGCATTGAGATCAGCGATAACGGCCCCGGCATCCCCGATGATTTAAAAGACACGCTGTTTTACCCAATGGTCAGCGGACGAGAAGGTGGAACAGGGCTGGGGCTATCGATTTCTCAAAACCTGATCGATCAACACAATGGGAAAATTGATGTTGAAAGCTGGCCAGGCAACACCACATTCACGATTTATCTACCGATTTAGGTCATAAGAACCTCGCTATTGGACAGCGAGATGAAAGGCTTAGCTCGGTAACACAAAGATTAAGACATCATAAAAACAACAATGATTATCACAATAGATTTGGCTGCAAAGGAATTGAATTATGAGTAAGGGATACGTTTGGGTCGTCGATGACGACAGCTCTATCCGCTGGGTAGTAGAGAAAACACTTTCATCTGCGGATATTAAGTGTGAAACATTTGCTGATGCTGAGAGCGTGTTGCTTGCGCTTGAGCGCGAGACACCGGACGTATTGGTGTCTGACATTCGCATGCCCGGCATTGACGGGATTGAGCTGTTGCATCAGGTTCATCAACGCTCTCCCGACCTGCCCGTGATCATTATGACCGCGCACTCAGACCTTGATGCGGCGGTGAATGCTTATCAAAAAGGCGCCTTTGAATATCTTCCAAAGCCGTTCGATATTGATGAAACACTGACTCTAGTCGAACGAGCGATCGCGCACAGCCAAGAGCAGAAACGCGAACAAGCCAGTGAGGTCGCTGAAGACACCAACGCGCCAGAAATCATCGGTGAAGCACCGGCAATGCAGGAGGTTTTCCGAGCGATTGGCCGTTTGTCTCGCTCATCCATATCCGTGCTGATCAATGGTGAATCGGGTACCGGTAAAGAATTGGTCGCTCACGCTCTGCATCGTCACAGCCCAAGAGCTAAGAAGCCCTTCATTGCCTTGAACATGGCAGCAATCCCCAAAGATCTGATCGAGTCTGAACTGTTTGGCCACGAAAAAGGTGCCTTTACCGGTGCTAACAGCGTTCGCCAAGGACGCTTTGAACAAGCCAACGGCGGCACCCTATTTCTGGATGAGATCGGTGACATGCCACTCGATATCCAAACTCGCTTGTTGCGTGTACTTTCTGATGGTCAGTTCTATCGTGTCGGCGGTCACTCTGCAGTTAAGGTAGACGTTCGTATCGTTGCCGCAACCCACCAAGATCTTGAGCGCTTAGTGCATGAAGGCGACTTCCGTGAAGACCTTTTCCACCGACTCAACGTTATCCGAATCCATATCCCGGCACTTCGCGAACGTAAACAAGACATTGAAAAGCTCACTCATCACTTCCTAGCATCCGCCGCCGAAGAGCTCGGTGTTGAAGTGAAGACACTGCATCCTGAGACCATTTTGAAGCTCAACCAGCTCAATTGGCCGGGTAACGTACGTCAGCTTGAGAATATTTGTCGTTGGTTAACGGTGATGGCTAGCGGCAGCGAGATACTGCCTTCCGATCTACCACCGGAATTGTTGGAAGAAAAAGTCGTGACCACTTCAGGTTCTGGGGATAACTGGCAGCAACTGCTCGCGAATTGGGCGAAATGTGCGCTTGATTCAGGAGAAAAAGAGCTGCTCACTTACGCTCTACCAGAGTTTGAACGTATACTGCTCGAGGCTGCACTCCACCACACTAATGGTCATAAACAGGATGCAGCTAAGGTTTTGGGATGGGGAAGAAACACCCTAACTCGTAAACTCAAAGAACTGTACTAGACCTTATATGATTCTCGATGCAGCTACTTTTTAACCAAAAAAGTGTCGCTTGGTTTGAATAGTGTCGGTACAATTACAGTACACTATTCACCAAATTTGTAGCTAAAGATGTCTTTGAAAACACAAATTACTTTGAGAACCGCAGTGGTTCTGCCATTCGTGATGATTTTTCTGTTCACTATGGGTGTAATGGTTTTCACTCAAAAGCTAAGCTACAAAGAGATGGTGAGTGATGTTAGTGCACGCCAGCTGACATCACTGACTGACAATGTTCATCAAAGCCTGTCTAATTTTTTAGAAAAGCCATTTCACGCCAACCTCTCGCTCAGCCATAACATCGGCTACCACCATCTTTATCAAGCAGGCAATCTTAGTAAGGTCCAAGACTATATTTTTTATACGTTTTCAGACCATTACACTGCTGTACCTCAACTCGATGCGATCGGCTTTGGTTCTGAAGATGGTAACTACGTCGGTTTCCGCAAAGAAGCCAACAAAGGCTACACCTTGATGGTGCAAGACGAACGCACCAATGATCAGCTGGTCATTTACCGTGGCAGCAAAATTAGTGAAGACATTCGATCGGTGATTTCAGGTTACGATCCTAGAATCCGTCCTTGGTACACACCCATTGCGACACAGAAAAAACCGTTATGGTCACCAATTTATGCCAATGCTGACGAACGTCAAGAAATCACCTTATCTGCTCTAGCGCCTATCTATGATGATAATGAATTCAAAGCCGTCGTAGTCAGCGACATCAAAATCAATACCTTCAATGCGTTTCTCAGAAAGCTCAAAGATAGAACGGATGCCTCTGTTTACATCATCGATAAGCAGCAACGCTTGGTCGCGCACTCAGGCGGAGGCAGTGTCGTTTCATGGGGCACAGGACAAACCAACAAAGGGCAACGCAAACTAGCAACAGAGAGTGCTAATCCAGTCATACGTGAGAGTGCTAGCTACGTAGAGCAATTCCACCTAATCGAGAATTTGGGTGAGCAGCGCTTTAGTTTTAACCTAGACAACGAACGCTACTTCAACCAAATCACCCCATACGAAGATGAGCACGGGCTCACGTGGTTTATTGGGGTGTCGATCCCTGAAAGCAATCTGCTCGGTGAATTGCCAGAAAATCAAAGAAACAGTTGGTTGCTTGGGCTAGCACTGAGCTGCATTGGGGTCATTGCAGGATTAATTGCCTTTAATCGCGCAACCCAACCCATCACCTCGACAGCGGATGCGGCAAAACGCCTTGCTAAGGGCGATTGGGACGCGAGCATGCCAAAAACAGGGCATATATATGAAACCAGCATGTTGGTCGAGTCATTCAATGAAATGACCAACAACTTAAAGGCTTCGTTTCATGCATTACAGTCTCAACTTACCTATGACTCATTAACCAAGCTATACAGCCGTGAAGGCTTTATTGACGCTGCCAAGAAACACCCCGACAACGAAAAAGGCACACTGTATTTGATTGGTATTGATCGCTTCCGAGACATCAATGACAGCCTAGGTCATTACAATGGCGACCAGCTACTTATCATTGCGGCCGCTCGTTTAAGAGGCACACTGCCATCCGAATACCTACTAGCTCGCACTGGTGGTGATGAGTTTGCCATCTACGCGCCAAACGTAACGCAAAGCGATGATGTTCAGCTGCTGACTAACCGCTTACTTCAAACCTTCGCTTCCCCATTTTCAATGGAATCGGAAAGCGTGGTGATTAAGGTATCGATGGGGATAGTGAATGTCTCTAATCTTCACGACATTACACTCCTGCTACGCAGCAGCAGCATTGCATTGAGCAATGCGAAACAAGACAAAACCAGTGTCTGTATTTATAGCCTTGAAATGGGCAAAGCATCGAGACATCGCACCAAGATGTTAGCGCGGATGAACCGAGCGATTGAGCTTCAACAGTTCGAACCGTTTTATCAGCCTATTATTGATCTGGAATCTGGCTCGACCATAGGAGCAGAAGCTTTAGCTCGCTGGATAACGGATGAAGGGGTGATCTCGCCACTCGAGTTCATTCCTCTCGCGGAAGAGAGCGGGCTCATTGACGATATCGGAAAACAAATTCTGCATAAGTCGTGTCGAGATACCGCCATCGCGATTGAGTCAGGAAAATGGAGCAAGGACTTCTCGATTCACGTTAACCTGTCGGTCGATCAACTGAGTGAAAGTGGCTTTGTGGAACAAGTAAAAGGCACGTTGCGAGACACAAATCTGCCAGCAAGCAACCTGACACTAGAGATCACCGAATCACGCATCGTCGACAACGACCCGACCATCATCGATAACATGCTGACTCTAAAAGCACTAGGGATATCAATTGCGATTGATGACTTTGGTACCGGCTATTCGTCACTGGCTTACTTACACAAACTGCCATTCGACTGCCTTAAGATCGATCGCAGCTTTGTCAGCAAACTTGATAAAGAGAACCTAGATAGCTCCATCGTCGCGGCCATCGTTAACATCACTAAGGGCTTCAAAGTAAGCTTGGTGGCAGAGGGCGTTGAAACACAGCAACAGGCTGAACTTCTCAAGCAGCTGCAGTGCCCGCTTGCTCAAGGCTTCTTATACAGTCGCCCAGTTCCGTTTGACCAATGGCCTACCGACCTCATCAACTCCAAGCAAAGTGCCAAGGTCAAACAAAATACCACTGAGAGTCTCACCTAAACCAGGCAGAAATCGAATGAGTCAGATACAAAAATGCCAGCATGATGCTGGCATTTTTTATTGTTCTATTCTCTATCGAGCGATTAGATAACGCGAGAGAATTGCTGTTGGCGAGCCTTTGCACGTAAGTATTTATCAAAACACATACAGATGTTACGGATCAGCAAGCGGCCACGCAGAGTAACGCGGATTTCTTTATCATCGACTTCAACCAACTCATCGTTGATAAAAGTTTGTAGAAGCTCTAAATCTTCTTTGAAGTAGCGATTAAAGTTAACCGAGAACTCAGATTCGATCATTGTTTTATCAAGCTTGAAGTTACAAATCAGCTGCTTGATCACTTCACGACGTAGAAGGTCGTCACTGTCTAGAGCAACACCTTTCCAAAGTGCATGACGCAGGTCATTCACCTGAGCGTAGTACTTCTTCAGCTCTTTCTGATTTTGTGCGTAAGCATCACCAACCATAGAAATCGCAGAAACACCGAAACCAATTAAGTCAGCTTCACCTTGGGTGGTGTAGCCTTGGAAGTTACGATGCAGAATACCTTCACGCTGTGCTACGGCTAGCTCATCTTCAGGTAGTGCGAAGTGATCCATACCAATGAACTGGTAACCCGCTCCCGTTAGCGTCTCGATGGTATCTTGCAAGATAGCCATTTTCTCTTTCGCTTCAGGTAGATCTTCGTCTTTAATCTTACGCTGCGCCGCAAACAGCTGAGGCATGTGTGCGTAGTTAAATACCGATAAACGGCCCGGCTTCATTTCTAACACTTGCTTCAATGTTTCAGCGAACAAAGCTTGAGTCTGCTTTGGTAGGCCGTAGATCAAATCCAGGTTAGTTGAACGGAAGCCTAGCTCTTTCGCTCGTTTAACCATCGCAATGATGAAATCTTCATCTTGCTCACGGTTAACCAGTTTCTGCACTTCTTTATTGAAGTCTTGCACGCCAATGCTCAGGCGGTTGAAGCCTTCGTTACGCAGGTGGTCAAGTACGTCTAGCTCAATCTCACGCGGGTCAACTTCAATACTGATTTCAGCGTCAGCAGTGAAATTAAATTCCTCACGCAGAATCATCATCAAGCGAGTAATTTGTGTTTTGGTCAAGAACGTTGGCGTACCACCACCGAAGTGCAATTGCGTCACTTCACGGCCATTCAACAAAGAGGCGCGCTGGCGGATTTCATGTTCAATCACATCAAGGTACTCATCCGCTTTATGCGAGTGACGAGTAATGACTTTATTACAACCACAGTAGTAACAAAGCTTATGACAGAACGGGATATGCACGTAAAGAGAGAGTGGACGCTCAGGGTACTGAGTACACGCCATGTCGTAATCAGCGACGGTAAACGCTTCATGAAACTCCAACGCTGTTGGATATGAAGTGTAACGAGGTCCCGAATAGTTGTACTTGTTTAAGATCTCTTGATCCCAAACGATTTGCTGATTCGTTGTTACTGGCTTGCTCGACATAGCGGTAATTCCAATTTAGATCCGCGAGAACCTAAGGTCTCTCAAATCATTTTACATACATTAAAATATAGACGGGTTATTTTGCCACACGACCAGTAAGGTCGTTCCAAGACAAAATCAATTTTTCAGACAAAAACTCAGAACTGCTAGCTTGATCACTAACAAAGCGTCGGGATTAACGAGACGCAAAAGGTAAGAAGGCTCATTTAACACTATCTATAAAGATAAGGTGTCTCAAGAACACCCTGTATTAAACAAGCCTCTATTTTAAATAGTCTTAGCGACTAGATCATCTGAATGTTGATTTGGTTGTTGAGAGGTTTAACCTTCTCTTGCAACCTTTTCAGATCTTCAATGACCGCATCATTCAAGCGAGTCTCTGCCTTATGGCGCGTGAGATTCTGCTGCATGCGCTCTTTCTTCGTCAGTTCCTGTCTTGCCTCTCCGCGAGCCATATCTTTTACGATATGGTACAGCTCAGAAAGAGCAGGATACTCAGAATCAAAATCGACACGCTCATCACCCTGAACATTATCCATAATGATACACACTCGGATACTGATCTCAGGTAAGTCACATTGCCCTTGAATGCCCGCTAAGCACAAAGTATTTACGTTTTCGTAAATCGTCGCGTTGCGTTTTTCAATGGCTAGTGCTTGATGCTGCTTTTGCAACTCCGTCTGCTTCTTCACTTGAAGTAGAAGGTAACCTGCGTAAGAGCCCAAGCCGAGAATGATAATTCCACCAGCAATTGCTAATAAGGTTACGTTCACTGGCTATTAACCTTTAAAGCTGTCTAAATCGAAATCTTCGAATTGAGATAACAAGTCTTCGTCAGAGCTCGCTTTCTTCTTAGAGGCAACCGGTGCTTCTTCGAAGATCTCTTCTTCATCGTCTTCTGGCTCTAGTAGACCTAAGCGGCCCATTAGGTGTTCGATACGATCAAGTTTCTCATCAACAAACTTCTGTAGACCAGCACCTAGGTTTTCACCATTTTCGATACGATCTAGGAGTGTGTTCAGTTGAGCGTCATTCTCAAGCATCTCTAACTCTTGTTCGTTAGATAGCTTGCGCTCTTGTTTCGTCGGCTTCTTCGCTGGTTCAACGATCAGCGGAATTTTTTTCTTGCTGCCTAAACGAGGGTCGCGAGCTAGTGCAGCTTTGCGCTGTTTTGCTTCGCTACCATCTGAGTGACGGCTACCAGACTTAAGGCCTTTACGCTTTTTAACACGCTTACGTTCACGACCTTCAACATCAGATTCACTACGATTACGAGTAACCATAGGTTCCGGAGCGCCAAGTGCTCCTGGTTTTCTTGATTTCTTACTACGACCCATTACTGCACTTTCCTCAGTAAAATTACATCATTTCCAAAAAATTCTAGTTCGAGCTTATCCCGCTCTGCCAAAAACTGGAATGTTTGACGACTAAAGAAGACGACATGTGTCGGGTCATTCTTGTAGTGCCAACCAGCAAACGCGTCTACGTCTATTACTAGTTTAGTCATAAGACCAATCCAGCCCTTGGGTTTAACTAAATTCAACCATTGCTGCCACACTTTGTCTGGGTGATAAAGATGCTCTATCACCTCCGTGGCAGTCATAAAGTCATACGTTTTTTCCAACACAGAGGGTTCTGGGTGGTAATAGATATCGTACAACTCCATGGTGTGTCCGGCTTCTTCTAACATAATAGATAGCGTAGGGCCTGGGCCACAACCAAAATCCAACCCGTGTGAGTTAGATGAAATTTTGTCTGTTAGTGGATCCGCGATGCGAGATAAAAAGCGGCGATAGCCTGCATCACTAGGATCGTTCTCATGGAGATCATAGTGTGCTTTTTCTTCTTTTGCTTCTAACCTTTGTTCAGGTTTAACAAATACCAGTTCACATTGCTGACACTGCAGATAGGCTCTGCGTTTGTCTTCAAAATAGTGATTCACGCCTTGGTGATGGCATAAGGGACAAGTATACATAGCACATCCTTAAACAGGGATGCGAAACATACCAGAAACTGAGTTTATAGTGGAGAGGTATTGGGTGTTTTTTCATCAAATCAATAAAAAAAGCGATAGGAAAACCTATCGCTCTCTAAATCTGCCTATATCGGCCAAAATTTGCATACTCAACTTGGTACACAAATCTCCATTTGTTATTGGTGCTTTCCATGCCAAATTTGTTTGTTGTTCATCGTCCTGATGAGTTTTGGCTATCCTTTTCTAACACCTTGTTGCTGGGCTGTCCTAGCCTGATCCATTTCTGTCTATACCGTTAGACTAGATGATCATCCATATCTAAGTCAGCTCCTAGCTGATGGCGGTTACTTTACCGTGTTACAAAAAGACTACAAGAGTGCGACTTCACACTTTTGTACACAAATCGATCACACATTGATAAATCAGACATAAACACAAAACGCATTAATAAAACCAATACAAAAGAAAACGCCCCGACCATTACTGATCGGGGCGTCTCTTCAATCTCGCTCGAACGTACATTCCTTTACTCTGGCTAAGAGCAAGAAACCGACAAATTAGTGTAAACCACCAACGTACTTCGATAAGGTATCAATATCAGCGTCTGTTAACTTTTTAGCTACATCACGCATCATCGCATTCATGTCGTTATTACGGTCACCATCGCGGAATTTTTCAAGTTGAGCCTTGATGTAATCTGCGTGCTGACCTGAAATCTTAGGGAAACCAGAAAGTTCGGTACCATTACCACGAGGGCCATGACAAGCAATACACGCCGTTACGCCGCGTTCTGCGTTACCCGCTGTGTAAAGAACCTTACCTTCATCTACTACATTTTCAGGAGTAGAGTTACTAGAGATAGGTAGAGAGGCGTAGTATGCCGCTAGGTCAGCCATATCTTCTTCAGATAAAGGCATCGCCATTGCACCCATTACAGGTTCGTAACGACCTTGCTTACCACCACTTGTCATACCTAGCTTAAGCTCTTTTAACTGCTTCTCTAGATACTTCTCATGTTGACCAGCCAGCTTAGGGTACTGAGTGATCAGGCTGTTGCCGTCAGCACCGTGGCAGGCAACACATGTTTGTGATTTGGCTTTACCAGCTTCAATACTACCTTGAGCCCATACTGAGCAGCTGGCTAAAAGACTCAAAATTAGCGCTAATTTCTTCATGACATTCCATTATAATTATCAAGCTTCCAGTACCACTCTATGTTGCCACTCATGGTACAATAGGCGACCTTATGCCGAGCACGGTTATTTTACACAAATTCACAAAAAAGTAATCAATCGACTACACAAAGTCGAGATGGAGTTAACAGTGAGCGTAAAAATTCATTATCAAAACACGCATTTCATTACCAGTGCACCTGATATTCGTCATTTACCAGAAGACGAAGGGATCGAAATTGCGTTTGCAGGACGCTCCAATGCTGGTAAATCTAGCGCGCTAAATCGCGTTACAAACCAAAAAAGCTTGGCGAAAACCAGTAAAACACCCGGTCGAACTCAGCTAATCAACCTATTTAAGGTAACGGACGGTTGTCATATCGTCGATTTACCTGGATATGGCTTTGCTCAAGTACCACTTGAGATGAAGAAAAAATGGCAGAAGTCGCTAGGTGAATACCTACAACGACGTGAAAGCCTGAAAGGTTTAGTGGTATTGATGGATATCCGTCACCCAATGAAAGACCTTGACCAACAAATGATCTACTGGGCTATCGATAGCCGCATCCCAGTACAGGTTTTGTTAACAAAAGCAGACAAACTGAAAAGTGGTGCGCGTAAAGCACAGCTACTGAAAATCCGTAACGATGCAAAATCTTTCGGTGGTGATGTTGCGGTTGATGTCTTCTCTTCAATGAAGGGCATCGGCGTTGACCAACTGCGTGCCAAGATGGATGAGTGGTTTGCGCCTGCGCTTGCTGATCAAATCATTGATGAGTTAGCAGACGAAGAGCACAACGACTCAGAGTAGTTCCTCTACTTATCGCTATAGGTTAGAGCACTTACAACACGTGATTTAGCCTTATCAATGCCCCTCCTTATATAGGTGGGGTATTTTTTTGCCCAAAAATGAGTGAGTTAAGCCTAAGTTTTTAGTGTTAAAAATCGGATTTAGCCACTAAAACCAATAGAAGTGAACCATACTAAAAGACACATCTAAATAATCAGAACAATGAGAAAGGAATACTCATGTGGAAAATACCATTGGCCATCATTGCACTTATGTTGGTCTCACTGACAGGGTTTGCCTCTGAAGCAGAACAAGAACAAGCCCCACTGATCAATGTCGATATGACCTTAGACCTCGATGGCATGGAAAAGTACGCCCAAGATGCGAGTGAGTCTCTTGAGGTGATATCGCAATCTTTGCAGGCGATAGTCAACAACCCCAACCTAAGCGACGACCAGCAACAAGCCCTCAATCAAACGGTTGAAAGTATCAATAAGCTTGCGAGCTCCACCAAGACATCACTCAATCAACTACCACAAGCCTTAGACCAATCTCGACTCGCCTTTAAACAAACCAGTCAAATGCTGTTGGATGACATTCAGACCAAGATCATCATTGCGCTGGCGGCCGTTATCGCCGTCATTATTATCGCTTTGACCGCTATCTATCTGCTTATCCTGAAACCCATGCAGCAAACCTTGGTAAAAGCGACCAACAATATCTCTTCGATGGCACAATCCATCCAGATCACCGCCGAAGCACTGAAATACAGCACCGAGAAACAACAGAAAATCATGGATTACATTGAGCATTCACCGACTCAATACACTGATAAATAAGGCGTGATCCATCAATCCTTTATCGATAACTTGTAAAATAAAAGTTATTTCAAGTGATAAAACAATCGACTTAGAGACGGATTTAAATTACCAAAAGCTGATCGAATTCCAGATCTAAGGCAAATCAGGGGCTTATCACTGTGCTTGAGAAAGTGTAATAAAGGCACTAAAAATGAGAGGTTTTACGGGGGAATGGTAGGTTGGAAATATTTTTCTTTCGCACAAGAAAAAACGCCCCAGTCAAATACTGACTGGGGCGGCTGAATCAGCCTAATCCAATAACGTGAAACAAAAGGTCTGAAAGATAGAACATCTTACCTCTGTACCCTACAAGATTTAATGTACAACAATTGCTCAGAAATGAAAACAATTTTTGTAGTTTTTTTTCATGAATGTTTTATTAAAACACCTAAATTCTTATTACGACTTAACTTTATTTGAGACAAAAAAAAGCCAGTGTTTGTGCACTGGCTCATACTAATTTGCTTATTAAGGTCAAAAACTGATTAGTGGGCTTGATCCCAGTTGTCACCGTGGCCAGCTTCCGCGACAAGCGGCACTTCTAGCTCTGCAGCGGATTCCATCAATTCTTGTACTTTACTTTCAATTTCGGCTAAAGATGACTCTTCCACTTCAAACACCAATTCATCGTGTACCTGCATAAGCAGTTTTACACGACCATCGCCTTCCGCTTGAATCCACTCATCCACCAACAACATCGCTTTCTTAATGATGTCCGCTGCTGTGCCTTGCATTGGCGCATTGATCGCCGCGCGTTCAGCAGCTTTACGACGCATGCCATTACGAGATTGAATCTCAGGAAGGTGCAGTCGACGACCGTAAATGGTTTCAACGAAGCCTTGCTCTGAAGCCGCGCTGCGTGTGTCTTCCATGTACTGCATTACGCCAGGGTAACGTTCAAAGTAAGTGTCCATGTAGTGCTGTGCTTCCCCACGAGGAATACCCAGTTGCTTAGCCAAACCAAAAGCACTCATACCGTAGATAAGACCGAAGTTAACGGCTTTAGCACGACGACGCTGCTCAGTCGTTACCTGCTCAATATCAACACCAATGATCTCAGCAGCCGTTGCCGCGTGAATATCTTTGCCTTGTTGGAATGCTTCCAGAAGCGCTTTATCACCCGACAGGTGCGCCATGATACGCAATTCAATTTGAGAGTAATCGACCGCTAGAATCTTCCAGCCATGTTGTGCAACGAATGCTTGGCGGATACGACGACCTTCTTCATTACGAATTGGGATGTTCTGTAGGTTTGGATCTGTTGAAGACAAACGACCCGTTGCTGTCACCGCTTGGTGATAAGACGTATGAACACGACCCGTTTCAGCGTTGATCATCTTCGCCAGTTTATCTGTGTAGGTAGACTTGAGTTTCGCAAGACCACGATACTCAATGATCAGCTTAGGTAGCGGGTAATCAAGAGCCAGTTCTTGCAGCACTTCTTCGTTGGTTGAAGGTGCACCTGATGGCGTTTTCTTAATAACTGGCAAACCCATTTTCTCAAACAAGATCGCTTGCAGCTGTTTTGGCGAGTTCATGTTGAACTCTTGCTCTGCAATCTCATAGGCTTTTTGTTCTAACTCATCCAGACGAACCGCAATCTCTTGCGATTGAGCGCCCAGCAGCATGTCATCGATGAATACACCAGTACGCTCAATGCGAGACATTACAGGGATCAGGGGTACTTCGATTTCTTCATAGATGGCTTTTAGCTTTTCATCTTGCTCAATATTTTCCATCAAACGGTTATGAAGACGTAAAGTCACGTCAGCATCTTCTGCCGCGTATGGAGACGCCTCACCCAGCTCAATCTGGTTGAAAGTAAGCTGCTTCTTACCTTTACCTGCGATTTGCTCAAATGAGATGCAGCTGTGCTGAAGGAAACGCAGCGCTAGGCTGTCCATATCATGCTTGCCACCTACGCTATTGAAAACGTAAGACGCCAACATGGTGTCGTGCTTGATGCCTTTCATCTCGATACCGTAGCGCGCTAAAACGCTCATATCGTACTTCAGGTTTTGACCGACTTTAGCCTGTGCGTCATCTTCAAGAATCGGCTTAAGCTGTTCAAGTACCCAATCACGATCCAGTTGTTGAGGTGCATCTAGGTAATCATGGGCAACCGGCACGTACGCGGCAACGCCTTCTTCAGTCGCGAATGACAGGCCAACGAGGTTCGCCACCATGTAATCTAGGCTGTCGGTTTCAGTATCGAAAGCAAATACTTCAGCCGCTTTCAGTTTCTCTAGCCAAACATTGAATGACGCTTCATCGAGGATGGTTTCGTAGTTGCTGCGATCAATGGTCACGGCAGAGGTGTTCATTTCTACGGTAGAAGTGGTTGATGCCGTATTGCTGCGTACTGCGCCCGACTTTTCATCCGCCTCAACCACACCACTGCCACCTTCAAGTAGCTCGTTCAACCAAGACTTGAAGACCAGTTGACCATATAGCTTAATCAGCTCATCCGTATTTGGTTGTGCTTTTACAAGCGACTCAGGTGTCTCTTCTAACTCGACGTCCAGTTTGATCGTTGCAAGCTCGTAAGACATCTCAGCGTTGTCTTTATTATCAATCAGCTTCTTAGCCATGGTTTTTGAACCACGGAAGCCAAGAGCGGCAATATCATCCAGGTTTTGATACAGCTTTTCGATGCTACCAATGCCTTGTAGTAGAGCAGTTGCTGTTTTGTCACCAACACCTGGAACGCCAGGAATGTTATCCACTTTATCGCCCATCAGTGCAAGGTAGTCGATAATCAGCTCAGGTGGGATGCCAAACTTCTCTATCACGCCTTCGCGATCCATAACCACGTTGGTCATGGTGTTGATCAAAGTAACGTTGTCATCAACCAGCTGCGCCATATCTTTATCGCCAGTACTGATCAAAACCGGCATGCCCGCTTTAGATGCTTGAGAAGCTAGCGTACCAATCACATCATCCGCTTCAACGCCTGGGATCGAGATAAGTGGTAGACCCATTGCGCGAATCACGTTGTGCAAAGGTTCGATCTGACAACGTAGATCATCCGGCATAGGTGGACGATTAGCCTTGTACTCTGGGTACATGTCATCACGGAACGTCTTTCCTTTTGCATCAAAAATAACCGCAATACGATCAGAAGCAAATTGACGCATCATGCTGCGCAGCATGTTAACTACACCGTAAACCGCGTTAGTCGGGATATCACCATTGCTCATGGTGCCAGGGTAAGCATGAAACGCGCGATATAGGTAAGAAGAGCCATCGATCAGAATCAATGGATTATCAGGAATACGAGCCATAATGTTTGTGTATCCAGTAAGTACAGAAATTATCTGTTAAGAATGCCACGTCTGTTGGTTGGATTCCACGTTGTCGATCTGTATCCGTTCACTCGGTTGTGTTCGTTATAATCGATTTGTTGTTATTTTTTGTTCTTAGACGCAAGCGTTCTGTGGATAACTCTGTTTATATTATTTATCCACCCTGTTGAGAACTACGGTGAACAACTCAAAAAACACCAATAAACAACTGAAAATAAAGAATAATTTTACAGATCGAACAGATGATCAACGATCTTTTCTCGATCTTGCGTTGTGGAAAAGAATGCTGATGGCGTTTTATTCATAAAAATACGTGCCACTAAATATGCATCTTGTTGAAATGGTAGGTATAAAAAAAGCGACACCCGAAGATGTCGCCTAGCAAAAACCGGTAAAGCCATTCAAATTGAATACCACAGCTTTACCTAAAAGCTATAAATTACACTGGAAGCAATGTGAGCAATGTCGTGTCAAAAAGAACTTAGTACAAGTTCGCGAGAATTCTGTTGGGTAACCAAGTAGATACTTGAGTACTTAACATCCTTGTGAACATTTCCTCATTCCCTAAGACGAAGTTAATAATAATGATTCTCATTTAATAGTCAACACTTAAATGATAATAAATCTCATTTAATTTATAAACCGTTAACAGCAGTGCTTAAATTTGCTTCAAAAAATGAATTCTATGGTCATTAATGTCTTCTTTTTCTTCAAATCTTTCGATTAGGTAACCGTTTCTCAATAACAGGCGCAACATTGCAGGGAACTGGTTACGAGACTTAACCTTTAACTGTCTGTAGCCCTGCTCTTTCACCCACTGTTCCTGAACGTCTAATTGCGCCTGTGCAACGCCTTTGTTCCTCGCGAGCGGTGACACGCCACCAAACCAGCTGTAAAAAGTATCTTGATCCAATTCATAACCGATCTTAAAGCCAAGCAACACGCCAGCTTCTTCAGCCACTAAGATAAGGCTCTTTTTCCCTGCCAGCCGCTCTGACAGAGAAGCGACACTCTCTTTTTTAGCGAACTCAGAGATCTGCTCGACCACAGACACCACTTCTTCTAAAGAACCTTCACGTACGACAACTGACATCTTATTCATCCTTATAAACGAAAGGGCTGGCACAATGGCCAACCCTTTACTGATCACTTAAGTGAGATCTACACGGTTACTTTTCTTTTAAATGCTCAGCAGCTTGTGCGTTATCTTCAGCAAGCCACTCTGCGACATCTTTAGCGAAGTAAGTAAGAATGCCATCAGCGCCAGCACGCTTAAAGCACAACAGTGATTCCATGACGGTTTCGCGCTCTTTCAGCCAACCGTTTTGAATCGCTGCTTTGTGCATCGCGTATTCACCAGATACTTGGTAAGCAAACGTAGGCGCTTGCAGTTCGTGCTTAACACGACGAACAATATCAAGGTAAGGCATGCCTGGTTTCACCATCACCATGTCCGCACCTTCATTAAGATCCATCGCGACTTCATGAATCGCTTCATCGCTGTTGGCTGGATCCATCTGGTAGTTCTTCTTGTTACCACCTTTCAGGTTCGAAGCACTGCCAACTGCATCACGGAATGGGCCGTAGTAGCACGATGCATATTTTGCAGAGTACGCCATAATCTGAGTATGAATATGGCCCGCTTCTTCTAACGCTTCACGGATCTTACCAATGCGACCATCCATCATATCCGATGGGGCAACTACGTCAGCACCCGCTTCAGCGTGTGATAATGCTTGCTTGATCAAGACTTCAGTCGTCTCGTCATTCATCACGTAACCATCTTCATCGATGATGCCGTCTTGGCCGTGAGTGGTGAACGGGTCTAGTGCTACGTCAGTAATAACGCCAATGTTTGGCACATGCTCTTTTAGTAAACGTACAGCGCGCTGCACCAAACCTTCTGAGTTATGAGCTTCAGCTGCGCATAAACTTTTAGCATCTTGGTTCACGACTGGAAATAGAGCAATCGCAGGAACACCCAGTTTTGACAGGTAATCTGCTTCCTCGAGCATGTAATCGATCGACAAGCGTTCAACACCTGGCATTGACTCGACAGGCTCTCGGCGGTCTTTACCCATCAGGATAAACATTGGGTAGATTAGATCATCCACAGACAATTGATTTTCTGCCATTAGGCGACGGCTAAAGTCGTGCTTACGCATACGGCGCATACGGCGACCTGGGAATTGACCTTGAATTGAAACAGACACTAGATTCTCCTTGCCTAGTCTAAGCACCGAAATACTTAGATATGAAAAGTGCTAAATACAGGCAAAAGCATATCACTGATGGCTCAGGACGCTAGCAGTAAAATATGAAACCCACTCAAAAATAGGGATAAATGGCAAAAAATGACCTTCTCCTCACACTGCCGTATACTCATGACAACTCAGTAAAGACCGCTTTCAGGACAAAACAATGATCGACACCCATGCTCATATTTACGCTAGTGAATTCGATGAAGACCGCGAACAAGTCGTGCAGCGCGCACTGACTCAAGGGATTGATACCATTCTGTTGCCGAACATCGATTTAGAATCTATCGAGCCAATGCTCGCGACGGAAGCTCAGTTTCCTGATGTGTGTCGTTCAATGATGGGCTTACACCCTTGTTATGTGGATGCGAATATCGAGCAAACCCTCAAAACCATTCGAGCTTGGTTTGATAAACATGACTTTATCGCGGTGGGTGAGATTGGTATCGACTTGTACTGGGATAAAACCTTTAAAGCCGAACAAGAGATGGCCTTCGTGACTCAACTGCAGTGGGCAAAAGAGCTTGATCTACCTGTGGTGATCCATACTCGTGATTCCATTGAAGAGACACTTGCCCTACTTCGTAAAGAACAAGATGGCAGCTTACGCGGGGTATTCCACTGTTTTGGCAGTAGCTTAGAGGAAGCTCAAGCGATCAACGAGCTAGGCTTTCATTTAGGTTTAGGCGGCGTATCGACCTTTAAGAACTCGGGGATGGATAAGGTGATTCCACATCTTGATATGAATTACGTCATCCTAGAGACAGATTGCCCATACTTAGCACCAACACCGAATCGCGGTAAACGCAATGAACCAGCCTACACAGAATTAGTAGCAAAACGCATCGCTGAATTGCGCGGCAAAAGCATCGAAGAGGTGAATGCAATCACCACAAAAAATGCAATCAGCTTATTCAACTTGTAAAAACTTATACAATTCAACAAAAAATGTAAGTTTTGTATATTTTGTTGAATGAACTATTAAACTAGTACAACATAAGCCGCCTGAATATCTCGACGGTAATTTATGTGTAAGCACCCCCACTTAAGGCGTAAACATCGAACTCTATGGCACAAAGTAATTGGCATCAAAGAGCTGTATAATTGCACTCAATGTGGATACCAATTGAAAGTAAGATAGATACGCAAAATCAAAGCGGCTAGCGTCGCTTTTTTGTTTGTTCAGTGGAAAGTTAGAATTTACAGTTTAGTTTGAGTTACTATCTCATTCAATATATCATCAACCGCCTGCATATGGAGGTAGTTGATTATGTGTGACCATTCACAACACTTACAACGTCAACATCGAACCCTATGGCATAAAATTTTGGGCATCAAAGAGCTCTATATATGTCAGAACTGTGGCTATCAGTTAAAGATTCGATAAACAGACATAATAAAAAAGCGGCTCTAGGCCGCTTTTTTATTATGTGATTTTTACTGAAGCATTCCGAATCAAGATTCAGCTTCTTCCTCTTCATCCGCATCTGGCTTACGCGTATAAAAACGTGCGAAGAACAGACCAATCTCAAACAGAATACACATTGGAATCGCCAACAGTGTTTGCGAGATCATATCTGGTGGTGTCAGCATCATACCGATGATGAAAGCACCCACAACAATGTAAGGACGCTTTTCAGATAGAGATTGAGGCGTTGTTGCACCTGTCCAACACAACAAGATAATCGCAACTGGCACTTCAAAGGCAATACCAAAAGCAAAGAACAGCGCGAGTACAAAATCAAGATAGCTTGAGATGTCGGTTGCGAACTCTACTCCCCCTAATGATATGGCCGTAAAAAAGCCAAATACTAACGGGAATACAATGAAGTAAGCGAACGCCACACCACAGTAAAACAGCAATGAACTTGAAGCCAATAGCGGCATGATCAAGCGTTTTTCATGCTTGTATAAACCCGGAGCAACAAAAGCCCACACCTGATACAAAATAAACGGAACCGCGAGGAATATAGACGCGATCAAGGTTAATTTCAGCGGTGTGAAAAATGGCGATGCAACATCGGTTGCGATCATCGTCGCCCCTTCCGGTAGACGATCTACCAAAGGTGCTGATACGAATTCATAAATATCATTAGCAAAATAAATTAGCCCGACAAATATCACTAGCACCGCGACAATCGCACGTAGTAGGCGATTACGTAGTTCTAGAAGGTGGCTAATTAAAGGCTGTGTCTGCTCAGTCGAAGACATGTCAAACCTCTTAAACAGGAAGATCGAAAAGGAGTCGCGCGTGTATCTATCCAGTTGGATTGGTATCCACTTGAATAGTTATTTACTTGAATAGCTATCTATTAAAACATCTAGCGACTCAAGTATCCGGCGACTCCTCCTTGCGAGACTATTCGGCTTTCTTATCTGACGGTGCTGAAGCTTCGCTGTTGACCTGAATGGTTTCAGATTCCACAGTTTCCGTGACACTAGGTTTAGTCTCACTTGGCTTATCAGACTCAGGCTTAGCATACGGACGTTGAACCTCAGCAGCGGCCTGCTTGAGTTCATCGACTGACGCTTTAAGGTCTGGAGATAAATCTTCCATACCCATTTTTTCCGCCTTGCGTAGGTTTTCTTGCAGCTCTTGCACCTTAAGCTCATGAGAAAGTTCATCTTTCACACTGTTTGCCATGCTTTTCGCTTGTCCAACAAACTTGGAAATACTGCGAATCGCCACGGGCAAACGCTCAGGCCCTAAAACCACTAACCCAACGACAGATATTAATACCAGTTCCCAAAAACCGATATCAAACACGATTTACGCCTGCTCTTTGTCTTTCTTTGTTTCAGCAGTTGTTTCAGCGTGAGCTTCTGTCTTCTGCTGTTCAATATTCTTTGGTTCGAAGTCTGCATCTTTCTTATCTGCAGGCTTGTCTTCATCGCTCATCGCTTTTTTGAAGCCTTTAACCGCTGAACCTAAGTCACCACCCATACCGCGCAGTTTCTTTGTTCCGAATAGCAAAATTACAATTACAGCAATGATTAGAAGTTGCCAAATACTGATACCACCCATTGTCATTGTCCTCGGGTCTGTCTACACATAAAAATATTAAGAGAGTCTACTGTCTAACGACGGTAAGCTCGCCAACTAAGCAACCAAAATGTGACACCTGCGATGCCACAGCCCATAGATAGCTGCTCATAAGGGCTTGAAACTAATATTGCGGAGCATACGACTAAAGTGGCTCCAACGCCAAACAAAAACTTTCCAGTTGCTTGCTGACGCTTACTATCTCGGTAACCTTGATAAAGCTGATCCATTCTGTGGTTCATCGCTTTACCTTGGCGCAAGCTGTCATAAAGTAGCTCTGGCAGCTCTGGCAGTTTTTCTGCCCAGAATGGCGCACGCTCTTTTACTGCGTTGATCACAGCTTGCGGCCCCACCTGATTCATCATCCAGGTTTCAAGGAAAGGCTTCGCCGTTGCCCACAAATCAAGTTGCGGATACAGCTGACGGCCTAGGCCTTCGACATACAACAAGGTCTTTTGCAGAAGCACCAACTGAGGTTGAACCTCCATGTTGAAACGTCTTGCTGTATTAAATAAGTTTAGCAACACATGGCCAAATGAGATCTCGCCAAGTGGTTTTGCAAAGATTGGCTCACACACCATACGGATCGCGAACTCAAAATCATTGACGTTAGTGTCGTGTGGCACCCACCCCGAATCAACGTGTAGCTCAGCAACTTTACGGTAATCTCGATTGAAGAAAGCCAACAAGTTCTCTGCTAAATAGCGCTTATCTTCGCTATTGAGCGTACCAACAATGCCACAATCCAAACCAATCCACTGAGGGTTATCTGGATTCTCTGGGTTAACAAATACGTTGCCCGGGTGCATGTCTGCATGGAAAAAGCTATCTCGGAATACTTGGGTGAAGAATACCGTCACACCGCGTTCCGCGAGCAATTTCATGTTGGTGCCGTTGGCTTCTAGCGTCTCAATATCGGAGACTTGAATACCATAGATTCGCTCTGACACCATCAGGGTTTCGCTGCTTAGATCAGGGATAACCTCTGGAACATACAGCTCTTCACTGCCTTCAAAATTACGTCGCAGTTGAATGGCATTGGCCGCCTCACGGCGCAGGTCGAGTTCATCAAGTAACGTTTTCTCGTACTCGTGAACCACTTCAACCGGTTTCAAACGACGTGCTTCAGGAAGCGACTTAGCGACTATACGCGCCATTCGGTGCATCAGTTTTAGATCTGCGTCAATCACCGGGCGAATATCAGGTCGAATTACCTTCAGAACAATCTCACGACCGCTCTCTTTAAGCTTTGCGGTATGCACCTGAGCGATAGAAGCAGAAGCCAGTGGCTCGATATCAAAGTCGGTAAACCAGTTGTCTAAACTGCCACCCAACGCCTTTTCCATATCTTGCTTCGCCAGTTGACCATCAAACGGCGCAACTTGGTCTTGCAACAACGCCAACTGATCGGCGATATGAGGAGGGAACAGATCACGACGTGTCGACATCATCTGTCCAAACTTGATCCACACTGGACCAAGTTCTTGCAGCGCAAGGCGCAAGCGATGACCCAACTCTTTATCTTGATGCTTGTTCTTAAGCCAAAACAGTGACTTTCGCGCCAACAAAGGAGCTTTAGTCAGTTGGTGTTCCGGCATCAACTCATCAAGGCCATATTCCAACTGTACCTTGATAATATGATAAAGACGTTTCAGTTCTGTTGGGGTCATATTTTCTCCAACAGAGCGTTCAACTTAGCTTCAAGGCGAGCTACCGAGCTTTTTACGTCATCAACTTGGTCGCAAAAATGCGCGACTTCTAACGGTGCTGGTGCGATCTTCCACTCTTCAGTCAGAACTTGAGCAACATGGTTTTGATGCTTAGTCGCCTGTTTTGCTACAAAGCCACCGACGTTTTTAACGCCTTGCACCAAGGTATGCGCAACCACATCACCCGTCACACGCGATAACCACTCTTCCAAATCAGGCTTGCAGTCTGTCATCAGTTGAGCAAATTTCTGAGCCAGTTGAATATCACCCTCTAAGATCAGCTTATCTTGCTTGATCAGCTTGGTGATGTTCGATTGCTCACGCAATTCCGGTAATACCGATAGGTTCAAAGATAGGTAGCAATCAGGCTGCCCTTCATATTCCGACAACACATCAATTTGTTGGCTGAAAACGAAAGTGAGTGTTTTATTCAACTCTTTCAAATTAACTTGAATGATCTGCCCCTTTAAACGAGACAAACGACGAACCAAGGCTGGATCATCGTTCACGAAAGTATTTAAAGAGGTTTCAATAACTGCGGTGACCAATGGATCAAATGGCATGACTGTCCTTACCTTTGAAAACGGATAAGCCTTAACCTATCCGTTCTGTCTTTATTCTTATTGTTTAGCACGCCCTAAGAGCCTACTACCAAGTTCGACTAGAACTTGTAACCGCGGTGCAGCGCAACAATGCCGCCCGTTAGGTTGAAGTATTTAGTATTCTCGAAACCCGCGTCTTGCATCATGCCTTCCAAGGTTTCTTGGTTAGGGTGCATGCGGATTGATTCTGCAAGGTAACGATAGCTGTCTGCGTCGTTGGCAATCAGCTCACCCATTTTTGGCAACAGGTGGAAAGAGTAGGCATCGTAAACCTTTGATAGTGGCTCAAGCACTGGCTTAGAAAACTCAAGAACCAACAGACGGCCACCCGGCTTAAGTACGCGGTACATAGAACGCAGCGCTTGGTCTTTATCGGTTACGTTACGCAGACAGAAGCTGATCGTAATGCAATCGAAGTAGTTATCTGGGAATGGCAACTCTTCAGCGTTCGCTTGTACGTAGTGTACGTTGCCAACAATGCCGCTATCACGCAGCTTATCACGGCCAACATTCAGCATTGAGTTGTTGATATCAGCAAGAACCACGTGGCCTTTTTCACCAACGATACGCGAGAATTTCGCAGTAAGGTCGCCAGTACCACCACCAAGATCTAGGATACGCTGACCAGGGCGAACGCCACTGCAATCAATCGTGAATCGCTTCCACAAGCGGTGAACACCACCCGACATTAAGTCATTCATGATGTCGTATTTAGCGGCTACAGAGTGAAATACCTCTGCTACTTTCGCGACTTTTTCGTCTTTTGCGACTGTTTCGAAACCAAAGTGTGTGGTTTCTGACTCTACTGCTGAATTTGTCTGCACGCTTGTGTCCATAATGCTGTTATCTACCATGGTAAGTTCTCATCGACAGCGCTCTTTGTGTTTAGAGGCGCTGCGGCCGATTAGTTTACTTTATCCTCAGCAGGTTGTCTTTCTACTAAGGAGGCATTTTCTGAAAAAGCCTCATTTTGCGCCATTTCAGCCAAACCAATCGAGATCGGTTTCTTCACTTCAACACCCAATTGCTTGAAGCTTTCGGCCTGACGAATCACGTTGCCTCGCCCTGTTACTAGCTTATTCATCGCACCTTGATAGCTTTGGTTTGCTCTATCAAGTGAGCTGCCAAGGCCTTCCATATCATCAACAAACAGGCGCAGCTTGTCGTAAAGCTTGCTCGCACGTTCTGCGATAACCTGTGCGTTCTGGTTCTGTCTGTCGTTACGCCACAGGTTATCAATTGTACGCAGTGCCACCAGCAAAGTGGTTGGGCTGACCAAGATGATGTTTTGCTCCATCGCATCTTTCACCAAGCTAGGATCCGCCTGAATCGCCACTTGGAATGCTGGTTCAACCGGGATAAACATCAACACATAATCCAAGCTTTGGATGCCTTTGAGCTGATGATAATCTTTCTGGCTCAAACCTTTGATGTGCGCTCTTAACGACACCAAGTGATCACGCAATGCAGCATCACGCTGCTGGTCGGTTTCGGCATTGAAGTAGCGTTCAAATGCCACCAACGCCATTTTGGAATCGACCACCACTTGCTTATCTTGTGGCAGATGCACAATCACATCCGGTTGATAACGCTTGCCCGCATCGTTTTGTAGGTTCACTTGCGTTTGGTATTCGTGCCCTTCGCGCAGTCCTGATTCAGCAAGCACGCGAGCCAGCACCACCTCGCCCCAGTTACCTTGTTGTTTATTGTCACCCTTTAGCGCTTGAGTCAGGTTCACCGCTTCACGCGTCATACTCTCATTAAGACGCTGCAGGTTTTTAAGCTCATGCACCAAAGTATGACGCTCTTTGGCTTCTTGGCTGAAGCTGTCGTTCACTTGTTTCTTAAAGCCTTCCAACTGCTCTCTTAGTGGAGACAACAAACCTTCTAGGCTCTGCTTATTCTGCTGATCGACCTTGGCGGTTTTGGTTTCAAACAGTTGGTTCGCTAACAATTCAAACTGCTGCTTAAGTCGTGATTCAGCTTGCTCTAGCAACTGCAGCTTTTCGCTATTGGCGAGGTTTTCTTGGTCATGCCTTGCTTCTTGCTCGCGCAGCTCGGCTTCTAATTCAGACTTATGATCTTTAAGCACATTGATCTCATCAGCGTACTGCTGGCGCTCTTGCTTTACCGCCTCAAAGTAGCGCAGTTTTTCCATTGCAGCCATCACCTTACCGTGCGCCTGCTTGAGCTCGAATGCCGCTTTGTCTCGGTCATCATCTAACTCATCGAGCTCTTGTTGCGCCTCTGCGAGTGATGTTTTGAGCTGAGCTTGCTGAGATTCATGCAACAAACGATCGGACTCTAGCTGCTGCTCGAGCAATCGCTGCTGAAAAGAGAGCTTCTGTTTAATCCACCAACCCACGACACCGCCGCTGACGAGCGCGCCAGAAATTGCAGCAATAAGCGTTGCCTGATGTTCGATAATCCATTGCATGATAATGATTTAGCCTAATTTGAAATAACTCATTAAATGGTATTTTGATACTGGATAAATGTCCAGTTTGCCGTATTAAAATTCGACAGATAGACTAGGCGCTCCGTATTCTGTCCCATCAAATTAGAATGAGTTGCCATGAACGAACGTCGTGCCTTGGGCTTTGGCCTTTCCGCAGTACTGCTGTGGTCAACGGTCGCTACTGCTTTTAAGCTGACCCTTGCTGAGTTTTCACCGATTCAAATGCTGACCATTGCCAGTATTGTGTCGTCGATTGCGCTGATCGCAGTCTGCGCCTTTCAAGGCAAGCTTTCTCAGCTGAGTACAACGTTCCTTTCAAACCCTTGGTATTACCTGCTGCTCGGCTTGGTTAACCCATTGGCTTATTACCTGATTCTATTCAAAGCCTACGACCTGCTGCCCGCTTCTCAAGCTCAAGCCATCAACTACAGCTGGGCTATCACGCTAACCTTAATGGCGGCGGTTTTTCTGGGGCAAAAGATTCGTAAGCAAGATTGGATTGCGTGTACCTTCAGCTATGCGGGTGTGGTAGTTATTGCCACCAAAGGCGATGTGTTAGGCATGCAGTTCGATAGCCCACTCGGTGTGGCACTGGCGCTGCTTTCTACTCTGCTTTGGGCAGGATATTGGATTCTCAACACCAAAAACAAGGCTGACCCAGTGGTTGGCGTACTGCTTGGTTTCTTAGTGGCATTACCTTTCGCGATCGGTTTAACCCTTTTTGAGGGCGAAAGCTTTAGCCAAATTACGGCGAAGGGTTGGATGGCGGTGACTTACGTTGGTCTGTTCGAGATGGGCATTACCTTTGTATTATGGTTATCAGCACTCAAGCTAACCAACAATACGGCGCGTATCAGCAACCTAATTTTTGCCTCGCCATTTATCTCACTGATGCTACTTTCCACTATTATCGGCGAAGAGATTCACCCAGCGACCCTGTTTGGCTTGGTACTGATCATTGCCGGTTTGGTGATTCAACAGATCAAGTTTTCAAAAAACAAAGCTGCGTAAATAAGCGCTAAAAGATTCGATTGAGAGCGAAAAGCTATCAATAAAGTCGAATCTAGAGCTAGTACACAATGTTAGATACAAAAATGGCGAGTCCTATGACTCGCCATTTTTATGTAATTTAAAATCTAATGGATAGGCTCAAAGCTTAAACCCACTGACCTGCTGCAAAGCCAGAACTCCAACACCATTGGAAATTATAGCCGCCTAACCAACCGGTTACGTCCATCACTTCACCAATGAAATAGAGGCCAGACACGCTCTTACATTCCATGGTTTTTGAAGATAGGTGATTGGTGTCCACGCCACCTAGAGTTACTTCGGCAGTACGGTAACCTTCGGTGCCGTTTGGCGCGATTTTCCAGTTCTCTAAATGCTCTACAATGTCATTCAGCTGTTTTTCATTGAACTGCTTGAGTGGCTTGTCTTCCAGCTCTTTGCGGTCAATCAACACTTCAACAAAACGCTTCGGCAGTGCTTTCGCCAAGGTGTTTTTCAGGCTCTGATTTGGGTGCTTCTCGCGAGAGTTAGCCAGCAGTTCAGCTACATCGACTTCTGGTACTAGATTAATCGAAACCGACTGACCCGCCTTCCAGAAAGAAGAGATTTGCAGTACCGAAGGACCCGATAGGCCGCGGTGGGTAAACAGCAACGCTTCTTTGAACAAGGTTCCGTCTTGCGCGGTGATCTCGGCAGGAATTGCGATACCAGAAAGCTCTGCGAAAGCTTCTTTATCTTCTTTATGTAGAGTGAATGGCACTAAGCCTGCGGTAGTTGGTATCACAGACAAACCAAATTGCTCGGCAATCTTATAGCCAAATGGCGTTGCGCCCAGCTTAGGCATCGACAAACCACCTGTCGCGACAACTAGCGAGTCACACTCAACTTCGTCGGTATTGAGGTGCATCTTGAAGCCAGCATCTGTTTTTTCGATAGAGTGAACATCACAACGGTAGCGTTGTTCGACTTTCGCTTGCTTACACTCGTCAAGCAGCATACTCACGATGTCTTTTGCGGTATGGTCATTCACACAGAACAATTGGCCGTGGTCTCGCTCTTCGAACTCAATACCGTACTTGCTCACCATTGAGATAAAATCCCAGTTGGTGTATTGAGATAAAGCTGACTTCACGAAGTGAGGGTTATTACACAGGAAGTTGTTGGCTGAAACATCATAGTTAGTGAAGTTACAACGACCGCCACCTGAGATTAAAATTTTTCTGCCTGGTTTCTTTGCATGATCAACCACCAGCACTCGTCGGCCGCGTTTACCAGCTTCCGCAGCACACATTAAGCCCGCGGCGCCCGCACCAATTACGATTACATCAAATTTTTCACTCATGTGGTTCTGCTTTTCTTCACTTTTGCAGCCCGAGTACGCCCTGTTCTCGAAATGCCATCAATAAAAAAGGATGTGCATAAACAGCACATCCTTACTAATTGCTCGCTATTTTAGCGGCAATTTTAAACTTTGCAATTGATGTTCAATTGTACAATTTGCAGACAACATCAAAACCACGACTTGGCTTAGCAAACCAACAACCAAAGCTTTACACCAAAAACTAAGTTCTACTTCACACGCACTAAATAACTTAGACGATGAAAGAAGCCAGCAACGTTACACCCAGAAGGGCGGAAGAGAGTATGAATAACTGTCTCACACGATCACACTTGGAAGTGAACACTTCATCATGGTGATGGTGATACTCTTTGCTTTTGATGTAACTAAACAGACGAACCTGTTTGGTCATATTGCCATGAGTTGTGAAAAAACCGCCTCCGTCTACTTGTTGATAAAGTAGAGGATGCGCTTCTCGCATAATATAAATGAGCGTTCTTAGCGCAGTAAAATAACGCGCCCAGTTCACGCAAGTCACAACCATTAGTGCAAATAGAATAGTGTCGCCGCTGATCATCCTTTCCTCCCTACATCTTCATAAGAAAACTCAAAAGAAAAAGATAATCAGTGTCTTTCCCGTACTACCTAAACGGCAGGAGCTTCCATAATTGAAGATGAACCATCTTTTGCCAATTGCGCTAGGTCTTTATCAATAAAGAACAGTGCTTTACCGTCTTCACCAACAAGCTCTAGCTTATCCAATACACCTTTAAACAACTTCTCTTCTTCGTGTTGCTCTGCAACGTACCATTGCAGGAAGTTAAAGGTTGAGTAATCTTGTGTGCTGAAAGCAACGTGAGCCAGTTTGTTGATCTTTTGAGTAATCATTTGCTCATGTTCATAAGTTTCACGGAACACAGCACCAAGGCTATCAAATTCATGTTTTGGCGCTTCAATCGCACCTAGAATTGGCATTGCACCTGTTTCACTTACGTAAGTGAAAAGACGCTGCATATGTTCCATTTCTTCTACTGCATGAACACGCAGAAACTCTGCTGCACCTTCAAATCCTTTGTCTTCACACCAAGCACTCATTTGTAAGTATAGATTGGATGAGAAAAATTCTAGGTTAATTTGATCATTCAGTTGCTCAACCATAGTTTTTGACAGCATTTAAGACTCCTAATTACATCCTCAATTTTCTCTACTATATCACTATTTAATGAATATCTCGCAGGCCATTAGTTAACCAATATTTCGAGCTGTCATTACGCAAGACAGTGGATATGAGATCACTTCAGCAAAAAAAGCCATCGCATAGTGCTAATCTTAAATCAGACAATGAATAAAGGAGGTAGCGATATGAGTTACAAACATATTTTGGTCGCGGTCGATTTATCAGAAGACAGCAAATTAATTGTGGATAAAGCGGTAGCATTGGCTAAGCCATTGGAAGCCAAAGTCTCTTTTATCCATATCGATATTAACTACGCAGAGCTGTATACCGGCCTGATTGATATCAACATGGCCGAAACCCAGCACAACGCGATGGAAGCGTCTCGTATTCAGCTGCAAAATTTTGCGGAGCACGCCCAATACCCGATCACCCATACCCTAGTAGGCAGTGGTGATTTGAGTCATGAGCTGTGTGACACCATCAACGAGTTCAATGTTGATCTCGTGGTTTGCGGTCACCATCAAGACTTTTGGAGCAAGCTGCTCTCTTCAACACGCCAACTGATCAACGCCTCTCCGGTTGATATGCTGGTCGTGCCTCTAAGAGATTCAGAAGACTAATGATTTAAGGTTAGGTAACATACAGCTCATATCTTATTAACGAAGTTTTACTATGAGCTATTTAGCTGGTGTTACCCTCCTATGGGCCTTCTCCTTTAGCCTGATCGGCGTTTACCTTGCGGGTCAGGTTGATTCTTGGTTCTCTGTTTTAATGCGTGTTGCCCTTGCCGGCGTCGTATTTCTTCCTTTCCTAAAGTTTCGCGGCGTATCACGTAAGCTGATCGCTAAATTGATGGCAATTGGTGGTATCCAGCTTGGCCTGATGTACTGCTTCTACTATCAATCTTTCTTACTGCTATCCGTTCCTGAAGTCCTTTTGTTTACCGTTTTCACGCCAATTTACGTCACGCTTATTTATGACTTTCTCAAAGGGCAATTCTCTCCGTGGTACCTAGTGACAGCGGCAATTGCGGTATTGGGCGCGGTATTCATTAAGTTCGCAGGTATTAACGAAAACTTTTTAGTCGGCTTCCTCGTCGTGCAAGGCGCGAACCTGTGCTTTGCTATTGGTCAGGTGGGCTACAAGGTGGTGATGGAGAAGGAATCGACCGAGTTGCCTCAGCGAACCGTATTTGGTTACTTCTACTTAGGGGCGCTATGTGTCGCGTCAGTGGCTTTCATGCTACTAGGCAACCCAGAGAAACTGCCCACCACCACACTTCAATGGGGAATCCTGATCTACCTTGGCTTGATTGCGTCGGGGCTGGGTTACTTTATGTGGAATAAAGGCGCGTGCATTGTGAATGCTGGCGCGCTGGCAGTGATGAACAATGCCTTGGTTCCTGCTGGTCTGGTGGTGAATATCCTGATTTGGAACAGAGATGTCGATTTGGTTCGCTTGTCTATTGGTGGCGCCGTTATCTTATTCTCTTTATTCGTCAATGAGACGTGGGTGAAGAAGCGCGTAGCAAGATCCGCAAGCAACGCTTAGCTGATTTGAACGAGCTATATGAGTCAGCTCGGATAACCCCAATCGAGTAGGAGGAGG
>NZ_JBFRTN010000083.1:0-27018 GCF_041474095.1 Vibrio sp. 10N.222.54.A3 | reverse complement strand
TGTGTATAAGAGACAGGCGAATTCGCTGCCTTTTTCGTTCGAGGTGAAGTTAACCGAGATAGAGCATCACTCTTCAAACTGATAAGAGGAGGGGACGACGATGACACCCTGTTTCGAAATGTGGAAACGCTTGTCGTCAGCAAGGCTATCAAGACCAATTTGGGTTCCATCTGGTACTTTCACATTCTTATCGATGATGCAGTTTTGAATGTGGCAATTTTTTCCAATCTCAACATCTTCAAACAAGATACTATCAATCACGATTGCCGCGTTGTTCACTTTTACCTTCGGGAAAAAGATAGAGTTTTGCGCTGAGCCACCTTCAATCACTACGCCATTCGCGATCATCGAGTTGATGAATATTCCTTGATTACCTTCAACTGAAGCAATGGTTCGTGCGGGTGGCAGCTGCGGTTCGTAAGTACGAATCGCCCAATCAGGTTGATATAAATCGATAGGCGAAGCTGGCTTTAACAGGTCCATGTTGGATTGGTAATAAGAGTCGATAGTACCAACATCTCTCCAGTACGCATCTTGGGTCACTCGGCCTTCTTCATCCCCAAACTTGTATGCGTAAACACTGTTGTTGCCCACCAATTTAGGAATGATATCTTTACCAAAATCGTGGCTTGAGTTCGGATCTTCGGCGTCCGCCAGTAGCGCTTGTGTTAGTACTTCTTTATCAAAGACGTAAATACCCATTGAAGCCATGCTTCGAGTTGGCCTACCAGGTACACATGCAGGGTAACGTGGCTTTTCGGTAAAGTTATTGATCTCTAGAGATTCATCTATCTCCATCACACCAAACTCTTTGGCTTCGTCAATCGAAACCTCCATGCACGCCACAGTTAGGTCGGCCTCGTTCTTTTTGTGCTGCTTGAGCATTGGTGCGTAATCCATGCGATAGATATGGTCACCGGATAACACCACCACATGCTTGGCTTCACTGCGTGAAAGTAGATACAAGTTTTGATAAATCGCATCGGCAGTACCGCTGTACCAGCTATCACCGGTTCGCATTTGTGGAGGAACATTGGTGATGTATTCGCCGAGCTCAGGGTTAAGCACCGACCAACCATCTCTTAAATGTTTTTGCAAAGAGTGAGATTTGTACTGAGTCAGCACCAAAATTTGGCGTAGCCCAGAGTGTAAGCAGTTCGCGAGTGTGAAATCGATGATTCGATATTTGCCACCAAAGGGTACCGCAGGTTTTGCACGGTTATCGGTGAGAGGGGAAAGCCGAGAGCCAACACCGCCGGCCAGAACGATTGTTAGAGTGTCTTGCATGATCAGAACCTCAATGTATTTATGATTATGAACATAGACTTGCAAGCACTAAGCCAAATGTAACTCATTGAATATTATACGAGGCGAGATTGATTCTTGTTGTTCTGCACCAAAATAATGCGTGCGAGATATTGGCTTGCTCTATTTTGATCCAAAAAAGATCCGAACAGAGTGAAGGGATTGGGTTAACAAAATGACGCACGGAAAAGCTGCATTACAAACTGTCAATAAAATGAAGAAATAAAGTGATCGGGTCGATATAAATTTACATAAATAATCACAACTTTTCACAAATTGATTTCCATCAATAAAGTAGGGTTATTCTATGCTACCTTGCACGCAAAATAAGAAATGATTACTCATTCACCAATAAAGATTAAGCCCCCCAAAAGGAAATTATAATGAAAAAAACAGTATGTGGTATTGCGGTTATTGCGGCTCTTATGTCAACCAATGTTCTTGCTCATAAAGAAGGTGATTTCATCATCCGTGCAGGTGCAGCAATGGTATCTCCTAACGATAGCAGTGGAGATGTTCTGGAGACATCGGGGTCAAAATTTGGTGTGGATTCAAACACCCAACTTGGTTTGACATTTGGCTATATGTTTACAGATAACATCAGTCTTGAAATTCTTGCAGCAACGCCATTCTCTCATACAATCTCTACAAATCATGGTGGTCTAGGCGATATCGCTGACACAAAACACCTACCACCTACGCTGATGGTGCAGTACTACTTCGGTGAAGCAAACAGCAAATTCCGTCCTTACGTAGGCGCGGGTATCAACTACACCGTATTTTTCGATGAAGAACTTAATGGTACGGGCAAAGATGCTGGTTTGAGCGACTTGTCTCTTGATGACTCTTGGGGACTTGCTGCAAACATCGGTATGGACTACATGATCAATGAAGATTGGTTCTTGAACGCATCGGTTTGGTACGCAGATATCGACACTACAGCTAAATACAAAGCGGGTGGTGTTCAATACTCTACAGACGTTGATATCGACCCATGGGTATTCATGATCGGTGGTGGTTACAACTTCTAACCTACGATTCAGTTTACTAAGGCGCTCAAGCACCAGCCAGCTTGTGCGCCTTTTTTTGTGTGCTTGTTAATGAAATGCTCATTCTAACCCTCTGTTGTTATGGGTAAAAGAAACCGATTGTCGTCACCTATTGTTAACAAAAGGGAAAGATAACTGTCATAAGCGGCCTCTATGATCGCGATTCAAATTATGGAGGATATATGAATCGTAAATTTAATAAGCTGACTTTATTACTACCTATCGCAGTGAGTTCCGCTCTGGCTGGATGTTCTCAGTCAACATCATCTACGGCGAATACGCTATCTCAAACCTCACTTGATGCTTTGAGCCTCCAGTGCCAATCCAGCCAACAGCCAATCGCAAGCGATGCTGAGGTCACCGTGCTTACTCTGGTTGGCAGTTCCATTGCTGACGCTCCGTTTGATACTTCTGCAGCCGAAATCGTCAGCTACGATTCATGTACCGACAAGCTTTATGTGGTTAACGCTCAAGCACAGAAAGTTGATGTGTTATCGATGGACTCTGATAGTGCACCCACATCTGAAGGCTCTATCGATCTTCAATCAGCAGCCGCAGCTTCTGGCATTAATATCGGTGCTGCAAACAGTGTATCGACTCATCAGGGCTTAGTTGCGGTTGCAATTGAGAACGCCGACAAACAAAAAAACGGCATCATTGCACTTTATCGCTCAGACACATTAGAGCTAATCACCACATATACTGCTGGTGCATTGCCAGACATGGTGAGCTTTTCTAAGGATGGCCGTTACATCGCATCAGCCAACGAAGGTGAGCCGAATGCGGATTACAGCATTGACCCTGAAGGCTCAGTGACTCTGGTTGATTTAGCCAATGGTCCTTTGCAAGCGAAAGTCACTCAAATTGATTTTAAGGCATTCAACCAAGGGCAGTCTCGCCATGCAGAGCTAACTGACAAGGTTCGAATCTCGGCGCCGAATGCAACGGTTGCTCAAGATCTAGAACCTGAATATCTAACGTTTGCTGATAACGGAAAACTCTACGTAGCCCTGCAAGAGAACAATGTATTAGCAGCGATTGACGTGGCGAGTGCACAAGTCGATGCGATTCTGGGACTAGGCGGAAAACCTTGGGATAATGCTAAGCTAGATGCGTCAAATAAAGACAAAAACATCGGTAACCTACAAAGCTACGCAATGTTAGAAGGCCTTTATATGCCAGATAGCATTACCAGTTACAGTGTTGATGGCAACACTTACATCGTGACTGCGAATGAAGGTGATGGCCGTGAGTACGGCATCAAGACGACGCAAAAAGTGTGTGACGACAAAGGCTTTGAGTGGGATGGCGATGACTATAAAGGCACTGAAAACTACACCACAGAAAAAGACTTTTGTATCGCTTATGTCGATGAAGTGCGTGGCAAGAAGTTAGACGTTGATGCGAACCACCCATTAGCGGGTGCATTGAAAGACAATAATCAATTGGCTCGCCTTAAGGTGATTAAGCCACAAGGGACACTTGCAGCTGACCAAAAGGTTCAAGCATTCGGCAGCCGCTCGTTCTCTATTTGGGATGAGTTAGGCGAGCTCGTGTTTGATAGCGGTGATGATTTCGCTCGAATCGTTCTGGAGCAAGATCCTGCAAACTTCAACAGCACCAATGATAACAACCAAAGTGGTGACGATCGTAGCGATGACAAAGGTGTAGAACCTGAAGCGATCGAAGTGGCTGAGATCAACGGCAAGCACTATGCCTTTATTGGACTTGAGCGCCAAGGTGGCATCATGGTTTACGACGTAACGCAGCCTAAGAGTGCAAGTTTCATCAGCTACTTGAACAATCGAGACTTTACACAACCAGTGTGTACTAAGGTTGATGAAGACGGTGATTGCGACAATGATACTTACAACGCTAAAGCGGGTGATTTAGGGCCTGAATCAATTAAGTATTTCACACGTTCAGGTAACCACTTTATTGCGGTTGGGAACGAAGTAAGCGGCAGTACATCAGTTTATCGCGTTGAGTTTTAATCACGGTTACTGCTTGTAGCTACACTCAATAAAAACAAAAGCGCCACTACTGAATAAGTAGTGGCGCTTTTTGGTTCATCGCTTATTTAGTAGCAGTAGCAATAGCAAAGGCCTATGGCTGTTGCTTAGTTGGTGCTAGAGCAATCTCACGGATACATACGTTCTGTGGTTGTTGGTAAGCGAATGATACAGCGCGAGCGATATCGTCAGCTGCCAATACGCCACCCATGTCTTCTTTCCAAGAATCGTAACCGTCTTTGATCTCTTGAGATGTTGTGTGAGACAGAAGCTCAGTTTCTACAGCACCCGGTGCGATAGTGGTAACACGAACATTTGAAGCCGCCACTTCTTCACGAACGTTCTCAGAAATAGCGTGTACCGCGAATTTAGTACCACAGTAAGCCGCGTGGCTTGGGAATGTTTTCTTACCTGCGATAGAGCTGATGTTGATGATAGTACCTGTGTTGCGTTCCATCATCGGAGCAAGTACAGACTGCATGCCGTTTAGAAGGCCAATCACGTTCACGTCGAACATTGTCTTCCACTCTTGTGCGTCTTGAGTATCGATTTGACCAAGAAGCATTGCACCTGCGTTGTTGATAAGCGCGTCTACAGGGCCAAATTTCTCTTCACCTTGTGCGATAGCTGCATCAAAAGATGCTTTGTCTGTTACGTCTACTTTCACTGACAGTGAGTTTGGAAGATTCAGCGCTTCAAGGCGGTCAATACGACGAGCTAAAAGTAGCAGAGGGTGACCTTCATCGCTTAGACGACGAGCGATTGCTTCACCAATACCAGAGCTTGCACCTGTAATTACGATTAGTTTTTTCATTTTATTTCCTCTGTACTTTTATTGCGTCGGTTGGCTACGACGTATTGTTTAAGTGCATTCGAATCAAGTGCTTGTTGCCTTGCTTCGTTGCGATGGAGGTATATTAAGGAAAATAGCATTGTTGATATATAGCGCTTTACTTGAAACACTATTGCTGTGGTGCAACAATAAAAGCGTCTATCTCATAACTTCATTAGTAAGCTGGCGACTATGCTCAATCAAATTAACCTGTCTGATATTCGCTCCTTCGTGCTTATCGCTCGTTTAGGTAATTTCACCAAAGCGGCGGAGGAGTTGGATGTGTCTCGTTCACACGTATCACGCCAAGTGAGTAGTTTAGAAAAGCAGATGGGTGTGACACTGTTTATCCGCACCACTCGAACCTTGAGGCTGACTCACGCAGGGCAAGATCTGTACGCGAGATGTGAACAAGCCTTAGATAATATAGACCAAGCATTGATTGCTGCTGTCGACGATGTCGAAGAAGTACGTGGCGACATAAAAGTAAACTGTGTTGGCGGTTATCTGGGCGAGGTGATCATCGCGGATCTGGTCAATGAGTTTATGCAGCTATACCCAGATATCAGCATCAGTCTTGATTTCAGTAGTAACCGAGTCGATTTGATTGAAGACGCCTTTGATATCGCATTTCGTATGGGAAGCTTAGAAGACGCGGGCTTTATCGCAAGAAAGCTTTTGGACATAGAGATGGGAACACTCGCAAGCCCAGAGTATTTTGCTCGTAAAGGAAAGCCAAACCATCCTAAAGATCTCATCCACCATGATTGCTTAACGGGCTCGGTGCGTAAGTGGAGCTTTCAAGCTTTGGATGACACCAAGAAAACAGTCGATGTGCATGTGACGGGTAGGCTGCAATGTAAGAATGGCCGAGTGTTGGTACAGGGCGCGAAGTCGGGCAATGGGATTATTCGTGTTCCAACCATCTATTGCTTACAAGAGATCAATGATGGGCAATTGGAGCAGGTCTTTAATGAGTGGATAGTGCCGAAAGTGGACTTTTCAGCGATATACCATCGAGACCGCTATCAACCGAGCCGAATTCGAACCTTCATTGATTTTGTAAAAGGCCGTTTTGAGCAAATGCCAGTCAGCTAAATAATGCGTGCTGTCCATTATTTGGAATAGAGCAGATTCGCGTGGGCTTACATCTCGTCGATTTCGTTTTGTAGGTTTTCCAACTGCTCTAGAATCAACAAGAACTTCTCGCCGAACGGCGTCACTTGGTATTCAACTCTTGGTGGCAGTTCGTTGAACATCTGCTTATCCAAAATCCCAAACTCAACATTTCGCTTCAAGCATTCATTCAATACCTTGGTCGATAGCCCTTCTACTGAGCGCACCATTTCACCAGGACGATTAATGCCATTTGCCAGTAATTGGTAAACCGTTAGCGACCATTTACAGCCGTAGATGGTTTCGACCATGCGAGCTGAGCGCTCTGGTGCTGATTTTCTTGAAAAAAAGTTTTCCTGATTTTTCATAAAGATGTACCAATAAGTACCTACCTAACTGATTTGTACTTACTATTCATAGTGTTAGTTCAAAGCCTAAGATTACCACGTTCACATGACTTAGGAGATAACAAAATGAACTTCACTAAAAATGGTATTGCAGTAGTAATCGGTGGCACAAGTGGTATGGGCTTTGAAACAGCGAAGCAGTTAGTCGCTCAAAACATCCATGTGTTGGTGGTCGGCAATAACCCAACTAAGTTAGATAAAGCGGTGTCAGAGCTGCAATCGCTCGGTCATGCTTCAGGCTGGCAAGCTAACCTTTATGATGATGCAAGTGTGTCTCGTCTTATTACGCATTTAGAGTCGCTCGAAGAAGGTATTGGTTACCTTGTGAATGCGGCTGGTTACTTCAACCCTAAAGCGTTTATTGAACACCAAGAATCTGATTACGAGCAATACATGCAGCTCAATAAAGCAACCTTCTTCATCACTCAAGCTGTCAGCAAGTTGATGATCAAAAACGGTGGCGGAAACGTGGTAAATGTAGGCTCTATGTGGGCCAAACAAGCTATTAGAGCGACACCATCCTCTGCGTATTCAATGGCAAAAGCTGGCTTGCACGCTTTAACACAGCACATGGCGATGGAGCTTGCGGACTACAACGTTCGCGTGAATGCGGTTTCTCCTGCTGTTGTTAAAACGCCGATTTACGAATCTTTCATCAAACCTGAAGAAGTGGATCAAGCGCTAGAAGGCTTCAACGCGTTCCATCCTATTGGTCGAGTAGGTTTGCCGAAAGACATCGCTAATAGCATCTCTTTCCTACTGTCAGACAGTGCAGATTGGGTAACGGGTGCAATCTGGGATGTTGATGGCGGAGTGATTGCTGGCCGCAATTAATTAGGATTCTTTTTAGGTGGCTATCGCGCAGGCAAAATAGCAGCGAGATAGCCTCCTTGATCAGTATTCGCGTAGAATAGAAACGAGAAAGACAACAATAATAATTAAAACGATAACAAGAGTAAGGTCGCCATTATGTTCAATATGGACTTTTCAAAGAGACTGGTTATAGAAACCGAGACATTAGATTGGGTCGCAAGCCCTGCTAAAGGGGTTTGGCGTAAGCCACTTGAAAGAGAAGAGAAAGAATCGGGCCACACGACCAGCGTGGTGAAGTACGATCCTGACTCTTCGTTTTCTGAGCACCCACATCCGCAAGGTGAAGAGATCTTCGTATTAGAGGGTGTGTTCTCTGATGAAACCGGAGATTTCCCAGCGGGCACTTATATCCGTAATCCGCCGGGCAGCGCGCATTCCCCATCCAGCAAAAATGGCTGTACGATCTTGGTTAAGCTCAACCAGTTTGACGCGAGAGACTTAACTCAAGTTCGTATTAATACTTTGGAAACAGAATGGCTTCAGGGTATTGGCGGCTTACAAGTGATGCCACTGCATGAGTTCGAACACGAGCATGTCGCGTTAGTGAAGTGGCCGGTTGGGGAACGTTTTCAGCCGCATCGCCACTTTGGCGGTGAAGAGATATTTGTACTTTCTGGCACCTTTAAAGACGAACATGGTGAGTATCCAAAACACACATGGATGCGCAGCCCACACATGAGTGAGCATTTTCCTTATGTGGAAGAAGAGACGGTTATCCTAGTGAAAACAGGGCATCTGCCATTGGATTAAAGGAATGCTCAGTAAAAGATGAGAAAGCCGCATTGTTTTGAACAAGCGGCTTTTTTTAGTTTTTATATATGAGCTGACTAGTACGCAACACCAATACGTTGGCGTGGGAATTTGCCAGCTTCGAGTTCATCAATCATCGCAATAGCGTAATCGCTAACGGATATTTTGCTGTTGCCATCTTCGTCGGTGAGCAGTTGGTCGCCACCGGTACGGTAGGTTGATAGTTTCTCGCCCGGGAAGATTTCTGCTGCTGGGCTAATGAACGTCCAATTAACTTCGCTGTTCGATTGCTTGAACACTTCAAGCGCTTCGCCCTGTGCTAACGCTTCGTTTTTGTAATCTGCAGGGAAGTCAGGAACGGTCACTAACGGTACATTTGGTGCTACTTCTAATGAGCCTGCACCGCCAACCCAAAGTAGACGTTCGATACCAATGCTTGGTAGTGTATCAAGCAGCTTAGTTGCTGTGCTTTTTACGATGTCGTGATTACCTAGAGCGCGTCCGCCAATCGAAGTAATTACTGCATCAACGCCGGATAGTGCGTTCGCTAGATTTGCGGCTTCGTCTTGTAAATCAAATGAACGAACTTCAATGCCTTGGGTTTCTACACGGCTTGCATCTCTTACAACAGCAACGACTTCGTGTCCGCGATCTTGAGCTTCTTGAGCGATGTGACTACCAATCCAACCTGATGCACCTAATACTGCAATTTTCATAATGTCTCTCCAATTATCTAATTTATTGAGTCTGTTTCTCGACAGCCATTGCAGTCTAATAGCTCACTAGGTTGCGATAAATATCATAAAATGATGTAGATTGTATCTATGTAGCTAGCTAATAGGTTTTATTCAGTGGATAAGGGAAAGTGTGATGGATAGGTTGACGGCAATGCGTAGCTTTGTCGAAGTTGCGAATTGTGCCAGCTTCACCCAAGCAGCTGAGCATTTGGACATGAGTCGGTTGCAGGTTTCACGTCATGTTCAAGAGATAGAAGGGTGGCTGAAGCAGAGGCTATTACATAGGACGACTCGAAAGGTGAGCTTAACCGCGGCAGGGGAAATCGCTCTGCAGCGCTGTGAGAAGATCCTCCATGAGACCGCTGAGCTAGAAGTTACTTCACTCAATCAAACCGATGATCTTTCTGGAACCATTCGAATTGCAGCTCCGATTGGTTTAACTCAGCACATGTTGTTGGATGTGGTCGAACAGTTCACCGAGCGCCACCCTAATATCACGGTCGAACTGTTTGCCTCAGACCGCTTTACTCAGCTGGTGGATGAGAGGATCGATATTGCACTTCGTTATACCGATCAACCTGATGATACTTTGATTGCACGAAAGCTAATGGTTATTGATTCAGTGGTGTGTGCCTCGCAAGCCTACTTAGACAAACATGGTGAACCTGAAACGGTCGAGGCGCTTCGACAACACAATTGTTTTCGTCACTTGAATGTTTCTAAGTGGGATTTTGTTAAGGACAATCAACACTATTCAGTTGAGGTGTCTGGCACTATCAAGGCTAATGATGTTGGAGTGCTAACTCGCGCCGCACAGCACGGGAAAGGGGTAGTTCGTTTACCTTGTGACTTAGCCAACCCACTGATTGCGAATGGCAAATTGATACGAATATTGGATGAGTTTGTTTCGCCAAGCAGCGTGCTTTGGGCGGTGTATCTGTCTCGCAGCTATCAGCTTCCGGTTGTTCGTCAGTTTATTGATTTTGCGGCACAAGCTTGGGCAAGCGATATCAGGTCTGATGATGTTAGAAACTTCATAGGCAATGATACATAGCGACAAAAATTAAAAGCCCATAAATACAAAAATCCGATATCAATGGTGATATCGGATTTGAACTCAATAATTCAGAGTTCCAGCACGCTCTCCTCTCACGAAGTCTTTACATGTAATGATGTACGGATAATCGGGTATTTATTACCTTTTCGTTTACGTCTGGTAAAGGCTGATACAAGCTTCTCGTAATGTCGGATAATACTTGGTCGTAAACTTGCGACACGACGCTAGAGATATCACTGGTTAATTCGTACATGCTATCTGCCGGTTGGGTCGCTTCGTTACTTGATGCGATCTCTGAGAGTGCATGCATCGCTCGCGTACAAACCGGTGACCCACTACTAAGAGGGCAGATAATCGATAACTGGTTGAGTTTTCTGTGTGTCTGAGAGGCGTAGAATTTGAATCTCGCGTACTCCTCAGGCTTCTCCATATCAGGTATGCACATGCGTAACTTGGTCAGGATCTCCATGCAGTCTAAGATCTGTTGCCAATTCATGTGATACTCACGGCTCATGTCTTCACGCTCAGACTGAATTAGCCAGATGATCATTACTTCATCCATCAAGAACATGCTATGGCGAATTGTTTTGCCATGAATCGATTGGTTACGCACCAAGCTACGGTTTTGCCAGTCGCTGTGCATGGCGATGAGCTTGAGGTGATAGATGCGATACATAGGGCGGCTATCAAACGACACATGGGACTGAAGCAGTTCAGATACTTCAAGTATGTTGTCGTAAATCTCGTTCACTTTGCGAATCGAGTCGCTAGACAACTTATAAGCTAGAGCATAGTGCGTTGCCGCGCGATGTTTGCGTGATAACAACAATAATTCTCTAAGCAGAACTAAGGTTTCAAACCTGTGTGATAGCGCTGTTTGTCTCTTCCTTGAGAAATGAAACAGGGCCGCAAGTACTAATAGGGATAAACCCACTGAAATAACTACAAACATATTCAACTCCTAATATTTGTATACCTACTTAGTGGTAGTGCAGACACCGTGCCAAAATAAATAAGTGTTATATTTCAGTTGCTTATGATTTCCCTGTAATTATGGATGATCAATGATGGTGCATGACTTCACCATTCTAGTGAATGTTTTTCATATTTTGCAGGATTTTTTGAGAGGTTAGTCGTGGGCGATGAGATGGAACTTAGATTTCAGTGTAGGAAATGAAGAAGGCCTCACCCTTTATATACTTTTAACTAGAAAAAGCAGTAAGAGTGAGACCTTTCAATGTTCATTTCTGAGTTTCGTTAGCTTAAGAGCTAAGCGTTTAGCACTAAACGTTACGCAAGCTTAAGGTCGAACTCAGTGCGGTACATAACCATATCTTCAATGGTCAGTACTGGCATGTTGTGAAGTTTGCCGAAAGCAACGATCTCTGGCGCTTTTGCCATTGTGCCGTCTGGGTTGGTTACTTCACATAGTACGCCTGCCGATTGAAGACCAGCCATTTGCATAAGATCCACAGTACCTTCTGTGTGGCCGCGGCGAGCAAGTACGCCACCTTTACGAGCACGTAATGGGAATACGTGGCCAGGGCGAGCAAGGTCAGTAGGCTTAGCTGTTGGGTTTGCAGCTGTCTTGATCGTTGTTACACGGTCAGCGGCAGAAACACCTGTTGTTACGCCAACTTTTGCTTCGATAGTGACGGTGAACGCAGTTTGGTTTGCGCTGTTGTTATCAACAACCATAGGTGGAAGTTCAAGTTGGTTTGCTTGCTCGTCGGTTAGACATAGGCACACAATTCCACTGCATTCGCGGATCATAAGCGCCATTTGAGCATTGGTTAGGTGTTCTACTGAGTAGATGATGTCGCCTTCGTTCTCACGATCTTCATCGTCAAGTAGAAGTACGCCACGACCTTCGCGTAGAGCTTGCAGTGCGTTTTCAACGCGAGTGATTGGTTCGCCAAATTCGGCAAGTAGTGAAGACTGATTCATGGTTAAACTCCTAAAATATCACCAGAATCAGGGCTGTATGAGGGATCTCAACCGAGCACAACAAAGCCTACTCATTACAAGTCAACTTTAGCTCATTATGGTTTTATCCAAAACGAAATGCACCCGCCTAAGTTGGAGGTACGAACCCAACTCAGGCGGGTACGCCTTTCCAACTTAAACGAGTGTGTTTTCATTCTCTCTCATCCGGACTATAACCGTCGGCTCTGGCATCTCACCAGATCTGCTGACCTCGACGAATCGAGCGCTCGCGGGCTTATCTTTAGATTTTGCTAAGGACATACCGCCGGTGGGGAATTTCGCCCCGCCCTGAGAATAAAAATTAATAATTTGTTTTGCTTTGAAAGCAGACCAGATGGTAATCCTTTCGATAGTGGATTTAAAGGACTGACAGCAAAGTTTTTCAGATTCTGGCCTTATAATCCGGTAAGTGTTCACTTTATCGGCAGACCTTAGCGTGTGGTGTATAGCGGTGCGCAGGCTATGTTTAGTGGGTTTTGATGTCTATATGTACACAAGTGGATGGTCTGGATTATTGGTGATGGCGTGACAGTTCATCAGCTCAATACTTAAGAGGCCCTTTAATCGATTATTGTTACACCATGACGGCTTACTGACCGTTTTGACATAAAATTGATATTGGCGATGCTAAGCTGCGATAGCATCCGAGCACTTTATCTCAAAGATCTTAGCCATGACTTCTCTGTTCTCTAACAAATCCAAAGGCTTATTACTGCTCGTTTTAAGCTTGTATTCTCTAGTGCCTTTTTTGATCTTTGGATCTGACTTCGACCTTGGAAGCGCGGTTCTGCCTTTCTACGGTGCTTTTATGACGTTCGTGACTTACTCGGCGGGTAATCAAGGGTTCTTGGTCACGCTCGCTGTTTTGTCTTTAGTCCTGCTCACGATGAAGTTTTCCAAAGCTAAGTTAGTCAGTCTTTGTCTGCAGCTCGGCTTGTTGTTGGTGCTTAGCTTTGCAGCGAAAACCTTCTTAAAGTATTCCACTGAGAGCCCTCGTCCTTATTCTGAGTATTTGGTAACGCAGGAAGTCGTTGAAATGCCAGAGCTGTTTTACGAGCTGCCTTTGGTAGAAAAAAATGCCGCGATTGAATCTGTGCAAGATAAGGTCAGCGAGTGGCGAACTCGTCATTGGCATGGAGAAACGGATTACTCTTTCCCATCTGGACATATGATTTTCGTCGGTGTGTGTTTGGCGTTCTTTGGTGGTCTTCTCCTAGAGGCGAAACGCTTTTATCTAGTCGGCGGTTTACTGGTTTGGGCTGGTGGTGTCGCCTATAGCCGTGTTTGGCTTGGCATGCATCGACCAGAAGACTTAGCCGGATCTATTGCCTTTGCGGGTTTGATCTATTTATTGGTGCCGCTTATCTCAGAGCAAAAAATAGAACGCTATTTACCTGCATTTTTGAAACAGACTTCTTAGGGATCCGTCCTCACTGCAAAAGAAGGGCTCAGATTAGCAGTACGTAATAAACGCTACTGATTGAGCCCTAGCTCTGCTTGCTTCTTTTTGGTTAGACCTAAGGACACAATTCGGTGTGACTCAATGAGATAGTATCTCAGCTCCTCATCCCTTTGTGGCGTGCTTTCAAACAGCTGAATCCATTTCATACCGCGTGAAGCAAAGTAGGGTGCGGGTTTATAGCCCGGCTCTTCTTTGAGAAAGTCGAAATTCTGATCGGACGCCTTGAAGATAAACGCAGGCTCATCTTTCGGTCCCCAACCACCAATCGCAAACACCTTGCCACCCACTTTCCAAACGTGCGAGTTATTCCACTGCATCACATAACTGGTTGCAGGCAGTGACTCGCAGAATGCGTTGAATTCGTCGTAAGTCATAGAGCGTCCTTTTATCTACTGGGTGTTTGTGTTGGTTTTCTAAGATGTCTTTCTTCTTCTTGTCTTTATCGCCAATAACTAGCCAGCTAAACCCTGCCAGATTGCCGTAAAGCCACTGAGAGAACATAGCAGTAATGAACCAATGCGTATCTTCTCTTTAGGGATGCTTTGTGTCGTCATTAACGCCACTTTGTAACCCAACCAAGCAGCAGGCAGCAAAGGTATAGTGATGATCAAGTGGTGTAGCGTGAAGAAGCCAATTGGGATCTGTACAACCAACGAAATGATCGAACTAAACACGAAAAACGCAGAAAGGTTACCACGAAGCTGATTAGCGTCTTGGTGTTGCAGTAGTAGTGCCATCGGAGGACCACCAATACCCGAACTGGTGCCAAAGAACCCAGAAAAGAAACCTGCAATACCCATCTTAGTTGGGGTTGGTTCGAGTCTAAAGGGCAGTAGGCTAACAATCACGGCAAATACCACCAATAAGCCCAACCATAGTGATAACACGCTCGTTGAAACCATCACTAACAAAGCGCCACCTGCCAGTGACCCCGGAATGCGGCCCAGCAATGCGATTTTTAATCCGCCAATAGAGATATTTGCTCGATGTTTAAAAGCGTTGAATAACGAGATAAACAGACCGATTAAACAGATAGGTGCAGGTACATAATCAGGAGAGACCAAAAACAGCAGTGGAGCTGCAACAATGGCCAAACCAAAGCCGATTGCGGTTTGCACAAATGAGCCGACAAAAATAAGTGCCATTGCGATAAGGACAGTCTGATCCATGTATTCCATAAGCCTGCGGATTAGTTTTAAAGGAGCGGGTGGATACTATAAATGAAAACCAAGAGAATAGTCTTATTATTCAGTGAGCTTTATGCCAGTTTCGCTAGTTATAGTTTCTATTATCGCGACCAACAAAAAAGCGAGTGAGTATCTCAGGATGCTTCCTTTCAATACTCACTCGCTTTATTGGAACGACTTGTTGTTTACGCTAGTGGGGGAGTCAGCATAAAACGTTAAGCCATTGCCAATTTCACTCGCTCAATCGGCTTGTCATTGATTGGTAAATGGATAAGTGCTGCTGCAAATGCCAGTACCACCGTTGACCACCAGATTAGCTCGTAAGAACCGTAGTAATCGTATATACGACCACCCACCCAAGCGCCTAAGAAGCTACCCACTTGGTGAGTAAAGAACACCAAACCGTACAACGTTGATAGGTAACGGGCACCGAAGATCTGACGTACTAAGCCAGACGTTAGCGGAACCGTACCCAACCAACAGAATCCAATTGCCGCACCGAAGATAGCCGCGGTTGATTCAGTCACAGGCAGAGTAACAAACGCACCGATAACCACAGTACGCACTAAGTACAGTGCAGACATAACGTGGCGTTTGCTGAACTTGTCGCCCATTACACCCCAGAAGTAAGACCCGAAGATGTTGAAGATGCCAACGTAAGCCAGTGTCATTGCAGCGCTGCTCGCGGGTAGGTCTTTATCTGCTAAATAGCTCGGTAAGTGCGTTGCGATAAACATTACGTGGAAACCGCACACGAAGAAGCCCGCGTGAATCAACCAGTAACCTTTGTGAGCAAACGCTTCAGACAACGCTTCTTTGAGTGTTTGGTTCTCTTCAGCTTGCGCTTGTTTGTTTGAGGCTGCTTTAGGCGCTCGCATGAACAGCGCAAAAGAGATCATCAAACAACACAGTACGCCAAACACTTGCATCGCACTCTGCCAGTCAAATTCATTCAGCATGTATTGTGCGCCCGGAATTACCGCGAACATACCAAATGAACCTGCAGCCGTGGTTAAGCCAAACGCCTTAGCCGCGTGCTCTGCTGGTACAACTTTCGCTACTGCGCCAAGCACGATCACGTAACTTGTCGCACTCAAGCCAAGACCAACCAGTGCGCCTAACGAAACGTAAAGCATGCTCGATTCGGTAGAAATTGAGGTAAGAAGTAAACCCAAACCGTAAGCACATGCGCCAGCAATAATGATGCGTCTTGCTCCCCATTTGTCAGCGGCCATACCAACAAAAGGTTGGAACACACCGAACAATAAGTTTTGTAGAGCAATAGAGAAGCTGAAAAACTCTCGACCCGTGCCGAAATGCTCTGAAATTGGCATCATGAAAATGCCGAATGATTGTCTGATCCCTAGACTGATAATAAGTGTGCCTATCCCTAGCCATACCAGTAAAGGAAAACGGAAAATGCTCATTCTAATACTCTTAAATTAATGGTGGTGATGTGAGTGGTCTTGCGCTGACATGTGTTGGTCAGTCATCTCATGGTGATGTTCGTGCCCAGAATGATCATGCCCTGACTGCTGGTGGCAACCACTGCTTACGGCATGCTGAGCCAAGAGATCAATCAATGGCTGACTGTGATGCACAATAACCAAACTAATGACGAGGAATAACGTCATTCTGGCAAGTTGGGCAAAAAGAGATTGTGAAAACATACGGTGTTGACATGCGCTCAATGTTGTAAGAAGTCGCGCATCATAGTGATGAGTCGGGTATGTATCAAATGACCATTTGTGATGTAGTCTATGCGTTTTATGCATAGATTGTCGCTTGATTGGAATTGGTATAAAACGCGCTCAATAAATAAGAAAACTTGAAGCTCGTTAGTTAATTGAAACAAGTATCTAATTAAGAATGAAAGTCTAAATTAAGGCTTATAACTAGCTGTTTAATTTAAAGTTTCACAAAGCTGTAAAAACTAATATACAAACTAATCACTAAGCAACATTGCTCGTTCACTCGACTTATCTGTCAAACATCGTAAATTTGGGCATAAATCGTTTCAAGACTACTGAAACGCGATGTTAAAAGATTCAGGGAGAGTCATTCACATGGATAAAGATCATAATCTTCGCGAAAACTTACTGGCACTGATCTTAGGTAGCGCATTGGTTTCACTCGGCGTTATCTTTTTCAACCAAGTCGGTTTGCTCACCGGGGGCACGGCTGGTCTAGCGATCTTCATTACCAAAGTAACAGATTTGAGCTTTGGCCAAGTATTCTTCGCACTTAACTTACCTTTCTATATTTTGTCGGTTGCTCGTATGGGCTGGCGCTTCACAATCAATACGTTTATCGCGGTTTCGATTGTTTCGTTCGCCGTGGATCACTTGTATCACGTGATTCAAATTGCCGAAATTCATGCATTGTATGCAGCTTTACTTGGTGGTGGCTTGATTGGTACCGGCATGCTGGTGATTTTCCGTCACAAGATGAGCTTAGGTGGCTTCAACATTCTGGCGTTGTTCTTACAAGAACGTTTTGGAATTCGAGCAGGTAAGGTTCAGATGGCATTAGACTGCACGATTGTTGTGCTTTCTCTGTTCATTGTTGATGTGTCATTGGTTCTTCTGTCTGTGCTTGGTGCGATAGTCACCAACTTGATTCTAGCAATGAATCATAAACCGGGGCGCTATCAACCTGTGGTAAAAGCGGAAGCAGCATAGTTCGGTTCGCTCAAGCTCTAGATTTGCTTAAGTAAAGAGTGATTTGCAGATTATGAAAACAACAAAGCCAGCATTAATTGCTGGCTTTGTTCTATTGAAATAACGGATTCGATGTAACGATTAACACTTGCCGCAGCTGGCGTTCGGCTTAAGCTCGCAATCAATCACATTGCCTTGTTGATCAAGGGACAAGTTACAACACTCTTCAAACAGGTTCTTAAGATCAGCACGGCTTTTTTGCACGCGGGATTTAACCGTTGAATAGCTGACGTTCTGCGCTTCTGCGATCTCTTTTTGGCTTTGGCCTTTGATGTCGACCGCAAGCAGTAGCGATGAACTTTGTTCTGGCAATGCCTGAATAAAAGGTTCAATACACAATGAAAGTTTCTGCTTAAATTCAGAGTCGTGGTCTAAATCGGTAAACCACAGATCTTCAGCATCAATTTGGCTATCACGTTGTTGGCGTGCATGCTTACGGTAGAAGTCGATAATGGTGTTGTTGGCTAACTGGAACAGCCAAGCCTTAACACTGCTAGCATCTTGTACCTTATCTAAGTTCTGATAGGTCTTAATCAAGATATCTTGGAGCAAGTCGTCTACATCCGCAGAGTTGTTGACCTTTGAATGCAGGAATGACTTTAATGCTTGCTGATACTCGGCCCAGACTTGTTCGAGCTTCAAAGGTGCATTAGTTGCACTGTTCATTTACGCAACATTCGTCTTGTAAGAAATCAATCACACCTTCTAGGCACTCATACTCCGCCACGCAGAATAGAGTTCTTCCTTCTCGTCTTTGGCTGATTAGGCCCGCAGACGCCAAGCTTGATATGTGGTGAGACAAGGTAGAACCGGGAATGCCTAGCTCTTCTTGTAGGCCGCCAACTGCAATGCCTTGGTAGCCAGCTTTAACGACACTCTTATAAATGGTTAGGCGAATAGGGTGCCCCAACTCTTTAAGTGCTTTCGCAACGACTTCTAAGTTCATATTAACTCCTCAAGATTTAATTTCGATGTTAGTCGAAATGTATGTCGAATTCAAATTTAAAAACGGTGTCTGTGTAAGTTATTGAAAAACTGTGTTTTCGAAAATCATTTCGATTTTTATCGAAATAATGCTTGTTCTGGAGCTGTTTATTTCTATAATTCGAGAATATTCGAAATTAAGGGTTGGTTACTTTTCTCATAGAGCCCGACCTTCAATCCAGTTTGGAGTTAATTATGAGCAATGAAATGTTAACAATGCTGAAAGACGCACTTGATATGTTCGCTTTCTTAGCAGTAGAGCTAATTATCCTTTTCTTAGCGATCAGCTACATTGTTGGGATTCTTCAAGAGTTCCTTACACCAGAAAAGATTCAATCTATCCTGAGCTCACGTAATGGTAAGGGTTATGTAGTAGCAGCACTACTGGGTGCAATTACACCTTTCTGTTCATGTTCGACCATTCCTTTCTTAAAAGGATTGCTGCGTGCAAGAGCGGGTTTCGGTCCAATGATGGTGTTCCTATTTGGTAGCCCACTATTGAACCCAGTGATCATTGGTTTGTTTGTGATTACCTTCGGTTGGCAAGTTGCTGTGTTCTACTTCCTTGTAGCAATGACGGTGTCTGTAGTGGCTGGTTACGCACTTGAGAAGCTTGGCTTTGAGCGTTACGTAAAACCTGAAGCGTATGAATCAACAGGTTCAGCTTCAAGCTGTGGCACTAGCTGTGGTGACTCTGCTCCTAAGAAAGCAGCACCGGTTAAAGCAGAATCTTCATGTGGTACAAGTGCATGTGGCGAACCTGCACCCGTAATGGCGAAAGAGACATCTTGCTGCGATTCTAAAAAAGAAGAGCCACAAGTAACGGTTTCATGCTGTTCAGCGGATGGAAGCGCAACAGCTGAAATCGTAGAGAAGAAAGAACCTAGTCGTTGGATGAGAATTTGGTTCTCAACTTGGAAAGACTTCAAACAAGTTTTCCCTTACCTAATGATGGGTATCGCGATTGGTTCATTCATCTACGGCTTCATTCCTACAGACCTAATTGCACAGTACGCTGGTGAAGGTATGTGGTATGCGATTCCAGTAGCTGCCGTGATTGGTATTCCACTGTACATTCGTGCTGAAGCGGTAATCCCATTAAGTGCAGCTCTAGTACAGAAAGGTATGGCGTTGGGTTCAGTAATGGCATTGATCATTGGTAGTGCAGGTGCAAGTTTGACGGAAGTTATCCTGCTTAAATCAATCTTCAAGAACCAAATGATTGCAGCATTCCTATTCGTTATCCTAAGCATGGCGATGGGTGCAGGCTTCCTATACAGCTTCATCTTTGGTTAATCAGGTCTGATTTCGAGATAACACCATTGATACAAAGAGATAGATAATAAAAAAGAGCTCACATAGTTGAGCTCTTTTTGTGTTTAACAAACCATGCATATCAGACTGGGTTTGGCAGCGCAGCCGAAGTTCCGTATGCAGCGAAAGCATTGGTGGCTAACACATCACAGTGATGACGATTAATGGCATCGCCGTAATTGTTAGTGATTCCGGGGAACTGAAAGCGATACATCGGAATCCCATAACGACGCTCCCTCTGCTGACCGATTCGATCTTTACTTGTCCATAACAGTCGGTTCTTTGCCGTGTAAGTCATGCCGTGCATTTTATTGAAGTGCTCTTCATTACTGCGCATTTGCTCGTATAACTCGATGATGCGCTGCCTAGAAAAGTTCAACGTCGAGTTCGCCTTAAGTTGCGTTCCCCAACCCATTAATACCTTTTCCATGAAATCACGAGTCACTAGCCCAGGACCAGTAAGTAAACCCGCACCTTTACTTCCGCCAGAGGTATTCGCGTTCCCTACCAAAGTGCCGTGTCGGCCTGGCATGTAGGTTGTGTAATATTTAGTGGATGGGGACAAGCGTGGCATTCTCGCTTTGAAAGCCAATGAACGTTCGTCTTCAGCAAAAACACACACGATCTGTTTGACGTTTTTGCCCAGTAATTTGTAATCCTTGAATGCGTTCATCCCACCGGGAACGGGGTCGCACGCAAAAATGTTGACTGGAATATGGCTTAGCTTGGTGTCTTTGAGCATTCGGTTCGCCAATTCAAAGCAACTGACACCACCTCGACTCCAACCTACGATGTTAACTTGGCTAATCGGTTTAGTTTGGCGTTCAATCGCTATGTTCTGTTGGCGAGCAGCGATACCTTGTTTTAGATCGGCTGCCAGTGCTTGTGAGTCTTTCAACCAATCCTGATATTTTTGGTTGGTTGCGAAAGGCCAAGCTGATTTTTCTGGGCGAGATTCACTAAGCAGTCCTTTTGCTCTCTTCATGTAGTTATTCTTATCTTGTTGGCTTCCGCGCAAGATATTCAGTACATGACGCATGTTGCTGTCGATGCCTTTGCCAAGCAATGTTCCCTTAACTCCAGAATACGTGTCGTCCTTACCTTGCTTCAACCATTCGTTCTGATTCCCACTGCCAACGCCATCCACTTGAATGTAGTCAATCATGTCTCTGCCCGTTGCATTCTTCGCTAGCGTCGAAATCAATTCGCCAGAAACATAGTTTTTGTGGTTGTTGTCTTCTGAGTTTGAGCCTGTACCACAGAAGAATACGGTTAATACGCTCATCCTTTGCCTTTAACACGATTAATTAAGATTGGAATCAGTATAGAAGTGATATGAGAAATTTATAAGATTGAATGAGTTAGAGAGAGGCATTGCTCCGAAAGTTGATGTAATTAGTCTGAAAAAAGTATCGCTATCCAATTTTTGGAGTGCTGTATATCTATAATTTTAAAATTATCATTAATATCTATGTTTCCGTGTTGTTAATGCAATGGTGTCAGTATTTTATATTATTGGTTAATAATTGGACTGTTTTTACATCGATATCTAGTATTTGTATAAGGCCGACCAATCCAATAGCATTCATTAATATTCAGAATGTTACGTTTATTTGACGGTGGAAGTGTCAAAAGTATGGAGTTAATGAATGAGAGATAAATTAAAAATTTACTGTCTTGGGACCCCAATCGTTGATGCGGAAGATCGATTTGATATCGCACAAGTAAGTGATATTGAGCAACTGCCAGAGTTGTTAGGTGGTGTAGTTTTTCTAAACACGGAAGCCAGTGTACAAGATGATTTATTAAGTCAACTTCACCGTTGCAGAAAGTTTTGGTCTTGGAAGATTTATGTATTTGAAACTAGCGCATTATCAGTTTGTTTATCTGATGGAGTTTTAAATCAAGATACTATTGAGGAAGAACTGACCCAACATAGTAGAACGTTGAACAGTGTTTCTGCATCGACGGATGCTTTAGACCCTTTAATTGGATGGTTAGGGTTGGAGCAAGATCGACGACTAGTCCCTCATCACTCCCTGACTCTGAAATCGATATATTCTTACCCTTTAGTCGACTTATATTATCCAGAGTTAAGTTCTACATATCGTTTTGTTTTGTCAGAAACCAAGCGTGATACGTTTGAATATGATGAGTTGATCAATCGAATCCGTGTATGTTCTGACTGCGCTAGTGCTCATTTGAATTACATCGAAGTGTGCCCTTCATGTAAAGACATTGATATTACCGAGCGTGTCTCATTACATTGTTTCACCTGTGGTCATGTAGCCGAACAAGGACAATTTAAACGTAACCATAAACTGGAATGCCCTAAATGTTTAACTCAACTTCGTCATATCGGTGTGGATTATGACCGCCCGTTAGAGACTCATTCATGTAACGTTTGTTCTCATTCCTTTTCTGAAGCTGAGACTTTGGCTGTTTGTTTTAGTTGTGACGCCAAGAATGATGTTTCTCAGTTGGTTGTCAGGAAAATCTATTCATTAAAATTAGGTGTGCAGGGCGAGTATATATTCCGTCACGGCGTCAAATTATCTGCTCCACAGCTGACACTACGCGGCAAAGTAGACAGCGGGTATTTTTCAAACCTCCTTGATTGGGTCAATCGTATCGCTATCCGTCATCAAGAAGAGCATCTTCTCCTAGGTCTGCATCTTCCTGATTTAGCTCAATATGTATCTAAGAATGGAGATGCGAAAATGTTTGCTTTGATCGAGCAAATTACTGAGCGCCTTAACGGTTTGTTTAGAGACTCAGATATTTGTTGTCAATACAAAAGTGATGTTCTTTTCGTATTTATGCCTAAAGCTAAGATGGAACATATCAATGTTCTGCGTGAAAAAATAGAAGCCCTTTGTCTACTTATTGAAGACGATGATTTTACATTGAATGTGTTTGCTTGGAGCCTTCCTGACCCCATGGTTAAAGAGGACGTAGGGGCGTGGTTAGAGAGTAAAGTCGGCGAAATTTATGCTGTCGAATAGCCTCAATCTTCAACAATATTTTTGGGGGATGTTACTCGAAAATGCAGAGCTATGGCTCATGCTGTTTCCCATGATGGTTATTGTTGAATTGCCACTTTTTTTACTCGTGTTAACAGGGATATTTCGTTGGTCTTATTCTGAGAGTGATATTGAGATAACAGAATACCCGAGCATATCTTTCGTCATTACTTGTTATGGCGAAGGGGATGCGATTGAAATTACGATAGATACACTAGTTGAGCAACTGTATCCCGGAAAGATTGAAGTGTTAGCGGTAGTTGATGGCGCAGCTCAGAATGAAGATACATATCAAGCTGCGATTCGAGGTGAGCAGAGACATCAATGTGTAAAAAATCGAAATGTTCGAGTTATACCCAAGTGGCAAAGGGGAGGAAGAGTATCAACATTGAATGCTGGTTTAGATAATGCCACCGGCGATTTTGTTATAAATGTTGATGGCGATACTTCTTTTGATAACGATATGGCACTGCAAATGATGAAGCAATTTACTGACAAGAATGTGATTGCTTCGGGTGGTGCGTTGCGTGTAAGAAATTGGCAGGACAACTTACTTACTCGTATGCAGTCTCTAGAATATATGTTGTCTATGCAAGCAGGAAAAACAGGGCTCTCAAATTGGGGAGTGCTAAATAATATTTCTGGAGCCTTTGGTGCATTTAGAAAAAATGTATTAAAACAAGTTGGAGGTTGGGATACGCATACGGCTGAAGACCTCGATTTAACGATGAGGCTTAAGCAATATAAGAAACGCTACCCAAATAATAGATTGGCTTTTGCACCAAGAGCTGTCGGTCATACTGACGTGCCTCATACCTTAAAAGGATTAGTACAGCAAAGGCTTAGATGGGACGGAGATTTATTGTTTCTGTTTTTGAGGAAACACAATGAAGGACTAACCCCCCGTTTACTGGGTTGGGGGAATTTCATCTTCACTCTCGTTTATGGTGTATTGCAAAATGTATTGCTGCCGATTCTAGTTTCAGTGTTCATGTTTTATATATTTTGGGTTCACTCAATTGATTTTGTTGCTGCATTGATGATTCTAATTTATTGCGTGTATTTGTTTACCGTAATTCTATTTTTTACTGTTTACATTGGTTTAGTTTCTGAAAGGGAGAAAGAGGATCTAAGAATGGCTAAATGGCTACCCCTCTATCCTTTTTATCAGTTTTTTATGCGCTTGATTACTGCGTTCTCCATGATTAATGAATTATTTAGAAGAAGTCACGAAGAGTCGAGTATGGCTCCTTGGTGGGTATTGAAAAAAGGCAAAAGGTTTTAGCAATGAAAGTAAAATTTCATCTGGATAAAAAAAACAAACCTCAATCGGATGATGGTGTGAAGGTTGCTTACGGACAAGCAAAAAGAGGGGGCTATCGCTTTCGTTGGTATTTGATCTTGAGCTTGGTAATAAGCCCACTTTTATTCGTGGCTTATTTTTTCTTGAAGACAAATTTTCTCGTGATTGCTCCGGCTATTGTTACGTCTTATCCAGTTACTCTGACTGCTAAGGTTGCAGGCATTGTTGGGCCGATACCCATAGACGACGGCACTCAAGTGGAGCGAGCACAGACTGCAATTCAATTGACGAATTTGGAAATTGAAGCTCAAATTGAGTTTATACATGCGGAGCTGTTAGGGTTAAAAGTCAATTTACCAAGCGATATGGAAGCATTGCACTTAAACGGTATTGCAGAAACGCGTCGGAACCTCAGTAAAGTACAGCAAATTCAAAAGCGTTATGAAGAATATCGTAAAAAAGGACAAGTATCGGATGTGGATTATGCCAGTATTGTTGGAATGGGTAACTCGCTGAACAACCAGTTGAATCAACAAAAGCTTGATTATCAAAGCGCGAAATTGGCTGAAGAGGAGCGGGAGTTAGCTGGACCAGTTAGTCAGGCTAAACGTTCATTGATGAAAGATTTAGCCCTTAAGCGTGTAAGAGAGCAAGAGTTATCGGTAAAGTCTCCCTATGCGGGTCGCGTCGTAGACATACATGTTGTCGAAGGGCAGCGAGTTTTTGAAGGCGATGAGCTAGTGACGATAGCAAAAAATACCGTTCCTCATATCGTGGCTTACCTAGACCCTAAATATTTAGAAGACGCGGTAAAGGGAGCAAATGCGTTGGTAAAGTTTCCTAACGGTAGCTCTTTTGAAGCTGAAGTGTCCGATTCGGTAGAAGTTGTGAGCAAATTACCAAGCCAGTTAGTAAGCCCGTTTGAAGGTCAGCCGGCGTATTTGAAAGTTGTATTGGACTTTATTACAGCACCGCCGGAAGAGTATTGGGTTGAAGGGATGACAGTTAAAGCTCGTTTTTAGTTCGGATGTTAACTGAACAAAGGAGTGAATGGAGCGTGATCGCTCCATTTTTATTTCAACAGCTATGAGTTGAATCAGAAGTCTCTTAGATCAAGCTCATTGTTGATCAACACAACACACTGAGAAGCAAACAGCATGTTCGGGCCTAAGCTGATCTTTTCTGTACCTAAGCGCTTTAAGCTGTTGTAGCTTTTCTTCGGCATTGGGATGTGGTCAGTCAGAAGGAAACATGGGTTTTCCGCAATCTCTGCATCACGGATAAAGTCGCCTTTTTTATCCATCATGTACAGCTGGTGGTCTTCGGCCAGTTCTTTGACCAACTTTTCAAAGCTCATCGTACGAACAGTGATGCCCGGTTCTACCTGACGTGTTTGTTCTTTTGTCATGCCTTGAGAAGCGTCAACCGCTCTTACTACCGCAGATAACAGTGCAGATTCATGAAAGCCACCAATGTTGGTGATTTCATTTGAATCGAATGTAATGGTACGAGAAAAGTCTTTAGTACTCTCTAGCACAAGGTGCACGGTGACATTCTCACGGTGAGATTGAGCAACGAAGATCGTGTTCATCAGAGTATGAGCCAGAATCTCAGTATGAGCATCTTGCCCAACACCCTCTAAGATAAGTTTGCTCTCTGTAGGGGCTGCGCGAGCGCGTAATACAAATGAACGCATGGAATGTACCTTGTCAGTATGTGATAAAGCGAAACAGACTTTATCAACATGAATTGATGAATAACCAAAATTATGGCGGTATGTAACTCTTTTCTATTAATGAAGTCAAATGGAGTTATGTATAGTACTGACCAGAAGAACTACACGTATTAAATAGAGAGTGACCACATTACAAGATGGTAAAGGTTGAAGCGAAGCAAGGTTTACATAGATAGTATGCGCAAATTATTAGGTGACTTACATAAGGAAGTAGTCGATGAAGTTACAGAAGATCAATAAAGAAGAATATAGAAAGAAGATGAACCTGCTGTTGGTTTCGTTGGTTGGGTCACTCGCAGTGTTCGCCATTGTATTCGGAACCATACTGATCGAGCTATTCGGTTCAGGGCAATCAATCGCAGGCGAATCGACAGGTAATTTCCACTTGAACGTATTAGGTGTGATCTTATCAGTCGCATTGAATGCATTTATCGCGAGCCGTGTGAAAGGGCATGATTACTTCAAAGAAGCGCTTTATGTATGGAACCTTAAACAAATCCATAATCAAATCTATCGTAAGCTCAAGCGTATTCAACCCAAAGCTGAGCAAGGCGACCGAGACGCGCTGACCATCCTTTATTTCTATTACACCACGCAAAAACAGGTATACGACCTAGACAACAACACATTGACGATAAAAACAGTTCAGCAATCGCTAGATAACATCCTAGAAGTGAGTGAGAAATGGAGCATTGAGCTAGATATAGAGGCTTTTTCGAAAGATCTAATCGCAAAGTTTTAAGTAATACACCCATTATTGTATGAGCTTTGAGCTACGAAAGAGCCTTTTGACGTAAAAGTAGCCACTTAAGCAAGTTTTTTGAATTTTTATCAAAAAAGGGGTTGCCATGTTTTCGATGATCTCTATAATGCCGCCTCACTGACACGGCAGATGCCATAAGGCTTCAGCGGTAATCAGTAAGACGGAAAGTTCGAAAGAAATTAATTTTAAAAAGTGTTTGACACTTAAGATTAAATCGCTAGAATTCACGTCCGCTTTCAAGGGTTTCTTTGTAAAAAGAAAGTTTCGACAAGCAAAGCTCTTTAACAATTTAAACCTATCAATCTGTGTGGGCACTCGTTGATGAATATCAAAACGTTTTATCGTTAGATAAAACAGATTCTTCGGAATCAAAATTGATTTCAATGAACTGAGTGACCAATAC